>JAITGH010000127.1 GCA_031280855.1 Oscillospiraceae bacterium
CGGCAGAGTCGCCGGGAAAATCGTAACCGCGCTGTACTTCCTGTACTTCCTTCACGACTCCACGGTTAATCTGTTGGAGGCGACCTCATTCACCATGAGCTACCTCTTGAAGGGCGACCCGGTTGCTCTCGTCGTTCTGCTGATCTCTCTCGTAGTGGTATATTGCACAAAGAAGGGACTGCTTGCGCTCGGCAGATGCGTACTTGCAGTGGTTATCGTATTGCTCTCGCTCAGTGCGATAGATTTCGCTCAAGCGTTGCCTCAGATGAAGCTGGAGAATATCCGGCCGATAATGACGCAAGACGTATCGATTTACACACGTGCGGCTAACATTTGTGCTCAGCTGTTCTACAGCGAGAGCATCATCCTGCTGGTGCTGACCGGAAGAGTAACGGCGAACGTCAAGTTTACCCGAAGTCTCGTCATTATCATCGGGTTCGCGGTCGGCTATACATCGCTGCTGCTGCTTCGTGAGACGCTGTTACTGGGACCCTTGGTGGAGCTTGCACGTATCCCGTCGTTCGAGGCCGCCCGAATGATCGGAACCGCGACGATGACGGTGTCGCGTACCGAAAATCTCTACGCGCTGGTCATGATGCTGTGCAGTGCGTATCGAGTACTGCTCTCGTTCATCGCTTCGCTGGCCGCCCTGAAGAGCATCCTGAATCTGCCGTCGTACAAGAATCTGATCGTACCGCTGTCGCTGTTCGAGACGATGTACTCGTTGCTGGCATTCCACTCGCCCCACGACGCGTTCTACTATGGGATCATAGCGGCGCCACAAGTATGGATGATCTGGACGCTTTTGATTCCGCTGGCAACGTTAATCGGCGCGGCAATACGGCACAACAAACTTAAACCGCTGCGAGATGCCGTTCAAAACCCGTCGGCGATTACTCAAGGTAATACGGCATGATGTATGTGATATTGGGACTCGCGGCTCTGATAGTGTATGAGGTACCGCGGCTGTTAAAAAGCCGTTGCCTGCGAGAGACTCTAACTGTCGTGGGAATCGTTGCGGCGACACTGTATTACTCGGTATGCTTCGCGCTGGACTTGCCGGAATGGTCGATGTTCTCGTGGCTGATGCACTTGTTCACAATCCCGTAATTGCCGTCTCTAGTTACGGTATTGTCAGAAATCTGCTGTAGTGCGAGGATAACGACCGCCGCCGTATGCGATATGGCAAGGGAGGCAGACGAAGTAATACACAAATTTCTGACATTACCCTAGTTGCTGCCGCCGTCAACAACGAGATTCTGGCCGGTAACGAACAAGCTTTCCTGCGCGAAGAACATTGCGACTCGAGCGATCTCGATCGGATCCGCGACGTGCCCGAGCGGCGTAAGCCCGGCGACGTATGCGAACTCTTCCGGCGGCGAGTCAGACTTCATCGGTGTGTTGACCATGCCCGGGCTGATCGAGTTAAACGTAATATTGTCCTTACCGTAACGCTTCGCGAATGCGCGAGTTTGCAGAATCGCCGCCGCTTTCGAGCCTGTGTACGGCGGCGAGCTGTACTGCCCCGTAACACCGGTAACGCTGGTAATGTTCACAACTCTGCCGAAGCGTTGCCGCTGCATATGCGGCACGACCTCCAAGTTCATGAAGTAGTGCCCCATTGCGTGCACCTTAAAGAACGCGAGGTAATCATCCTCGTTGAAAGTGTCGAACAAATCGTCGATAGTTTGACCCTGCGGAACGCGTGACTCGATCCCCGCGTTATTGACGAGTATATCAACGCCGCCGAACTTCTTCACAACCTCCCCGACGGACTCGACGACAGAAACTCTGTCCGCGACGTCCGCAGACCATGCAAGAACGTCGTCGGTGTACTCGAGGCACTCGTCAAGTACGTCCATCAGCGGATCCGGTCTCCGACCGAACAGCGCGACCCTCGCGCCGCCTTTCGCAAGTTCGAGCGCACATGCCTTGCCGATTCCCGTGCCCGCGCCCGTGACGATTGCGCGCTTACCCTCAAGCTTATAGTCAAGATACTGCATACGTGTCCTCCTCCGAACGTGACCGCGAATGAACGCGGTCACCCGAATCTGCTCTGCAGAGGCATCGCATAGATGCGCCTACAGCACAAATAGGGACTGCGTTCATTCGCAACCGATTACGTACGTTACGCGGGCGCGTTGTCATAGGCTTCCGCGACTTGCCCGAGGTAGTTCGCGACGCCGTTAATTCCGGAAGTCATCAGCGTGATAAGTACCGCGCCGAGTACTTCCTGCTTCGTCGCTCCTGCCTTCTTAGCGAACGCGGTGTGCCCGAGCACCGAGCCGGTGCCGCCGCGATGCGCTTGAATCGCGATGTAACACAGCTGGAACGTTTTCTCGTCCAGTCCGCAGTTCTTCTGAAGAGCTCCGGCATAGTCGAAGAACGCCTTCATGGTCTCGGGGCTCTCTTTGCCCCAGGCTTCGAATGGATTCATTGGTTTGTCCTCCTAAAGTTTTTCTCCATTATACCACACTTTCTTCCAAATGTCAAGTACTATTTACATACAATTCGTATCCCGTCAGAAAACATGAAGCGATTTCGATAAAAGTACTTGCATTCGGAACAAGATTGTTGTACAATGTGTGGTAAAGAGCGTCGTTAACCCGATTGCATCATATGGAGGAAAATTATGCGTATACCATTTGACCCGAGCGAGATCGAGCTCGCAACCACGTCTCGCGGAGTCTTCGGACAAACCGTGAAGACGTACAAGTTCCCCGTAAGCCCGAAGGAGGCGTACAAGTCGCTGTACCGCGGTGAGCCAATCTGGCAGCTGATGGGCGGCGAAAGCCTTCTCTTCGCGCCTAGGGTAATCCCCGACAATATCGCCCGCGGCATGGTCGTCGACGGCTCGCGCTATCCCGCAGCTAAGGATCACGAGATCAACGCCGATATGTTCGGCATCGAGTGGGAGTTCATCGGCTCCGCGAACGGCGCGATGGTTCGACCCGGTGCGCCGACCCTGCTTGACGCAAACGACTGGAAGCGCATCATCAAGTTCCCCGACATCGACAAGTGGGACTGGGAGACTAACGCGAAAGAGAATACAGAGTACCTGGACACCGATAAGTACGTGCAGTTCTGGTTCCAAACCGGGTGGTTCGAGCGCCTGATCTCCTGGATGGACTTCGAGTCCGCCGCATTCGCATTAGTCGACGACGAACAAAGCGACGCGGTCAAGGAGATCATGTTCGCGCTGTCCGACCTGTACATACGGATCTTCGACAAGTGCCTGACGCACTTCCCGCAAGTCGACGGGTTCTGCATCCACGACGATTGGGGCGGTCAGAAGTCTTGCTTCTTCTCCCCCGACGTCGGTGAAGAGATCATCGTACCGGCGATGCGAAAGGTTACGGACTTCCTGCACTCTCACGGCAAGTTCTGCGACTTGCACTCCTGCGGTCAGAACGTTAAGCAAGTCCCGAACATGATCAAGGCCGGATGGGATTCGTGGTCAGGGCAACCCGTGAACGACACGCACTTCGAGTACGATCAATACGGCGACGGCATCATCATCGGCGTAATCCCGGACGAGATCCCGGAGAACGCTACAGACGACGAGGCTCGCGCCGCCGCAAGGCTCTACGTTGACCGCTTCTGCAATCCCGCGAAGCCCAGTATGTTAAACGGTCAGCGAATGGGGATCAACGAAGCATTCCGCGACGAGGTCTATCGCCTCAGCAGAATCGCCTACAACCCGTAGCCGCACCACACAGCCGCACCGCGCTCCGCACTGAAATATGCGGAGCGCTAGTGGTTGCGCCGCCGAAGCTCACTGCAAGCGGTTGATCAGATGCGCTTGGAATCCCGCGCCGAATCCGTTATCAATGTTAACGACGCTGACACCGGATGCGCACGAGTTCAGCATCGCCAGCAGCGCCGCCAAGCCTCCAAACGCAGCGCCATAGCCTACGCTGGTCGGCACGGCGATTACCGGGCAATCGACGAGACCTCCGATAACGGACGCTAACGCGCCTTCCATACCCGCAACCGCGATGACGCAACGCGCTCCGTCCAGCACGTCCAAATTGTGCAGCAGACGGTGCAAGCCCGCAACTCCAACATCGTAGAGCCGCTCGACGCGGCTTCCAAGCGTCTCCGCCGTGACGGCGGCTTCCTCGCAAACCGCAAGGTCACTCGTACCGCCGCACGCGACGACGATCTTCCCAATCTTCGGCAGCGACACATCAGGATCCGCAACCGCAATCCTCGCAGTCTCGTGATAGACGATAGGAAAGTTTAGCTCCCGCTCAAGGTAATCAAACTTCTCGCGGCTCAGCCGCGTGACGAGGATATTCTTAGCGTTCTTACGAGCGATTGAGCCGACGATGCCGAGGATCTGCTCGGCGGTTTTGCTCTCGCCGTATACAACCTCGCCGACCCCCGTGCGCTTCGCGCGATGATGGTCAACTTTCGCATACCCTAAATCTTCATACATAACCGCACCGGACGCGGCAGGAGTCGAATCGCAGACATCACGCCTACAGCTTGAACTCCCGCCGCACGTCGTTTACAATTTCACAAGCTCCGGCTTGTCGTCAACAGCCTTAAGCGCGATGCTATCGCCGGACTTAAACGTGCCGTCAAGCAGCTTCTCCGAGATACCGTCCTCAATCGCGCTTTGGATCGCACGTCGAAGCGGACGCGCACCATAGACGGGGTCGTACCCGGACGCGGCGAGCAAATCGACCGCGTCGTCCTCCGCCGTCAGCGTGATTCCAAGCGCGTCCACGCGTTTCGCAACCTCGCGAATCATATTTCTGGCAATCTCGCGAATGTTCTCTTTGGAGAGCTGATTGAACACGATGACATCGTCAATGCGGTTCAAGAACTCCGGGCGGAACGTCTTTTTAAGCTCGTCCGTGACGCTCTTCTTGATCTCGTCGTAGGACTTCTCTCCGGATGCGGATCCGACATTGAAGCCAAGCGGACGATAGTCGTTCGTGATCGACCTCGCGCCCAAGTTCGAGGTCATGACAATAACGGTGTTCTTGAAGTCGACTCGATGTCCATGCCCGTCGGTCAGCACTCCGTCCTCCATGATCTGAAGCATGATGTTGAAAACGTCAGGATGCGCCTTCTCTATCTCATCGAACAGTATAACAGAGTACGGCTTACGGCGAACCTTCTCGGTGAGCTGACCGCCCTCGTCATAGCCGACGTAACCCGGCGGCGAGCCGATCAGACGGCTTACCGTATGCTTCTCCATGAACTCCGACATATCGACCTTGATCATCGCTTGCTCATCGCCGAACAATGCCTCCGCGAGAGCCTTGCATAGTTCGGTCTTCCCGACGCCCGTCGGCCCGAGCAATAGGAACGAACCCGTCGGACGCTTCGGATCCTTAAGTCCGAGCCGCCCGCGCCGAATCGCCTTGCTTACCGCGCTTACCGCCTCATCCTGCGATACGACGCGTCTATGCAGGATGTTTTCAAGGTCGATCAGCCGCGCACTGTCGTCCTGCGTCAGATTCGTCACCGGAACTCCCGTCCACAATCCTACGACTGCCGCGATGTCGTCCACGATGACATTGGTTCGAGCCGTAACCTCGCTCGTCTCCCAGCGCTCACGCTTCTCCTTAAGCTCCTCGATGAGTTTCGATTCGCTGTCACGCAGCGCTGCCGCACGTTCATAGTCTTGCCCGCGCACGGCCTCGTCCTTCTCGTTGGACGTCTTCTCAAGCGACTCTTCCAGTTCCCGCAAATCCGGCGGCACGGTGCGCGACTGCATACGCACTCGGCTGCACGCCTCGTCAACGAGGTCAATCGCCTTATCAGGGAGGAAGCGGTCGGAGATATATCGTGCGGACATCTTAACGGCGGCTTCGATCGCTTCGTCCGTGATGGTAAGCTTGTGGTGCGCCTCATACCGATCCTTGAGCCCGTGAAGTATACGGATCGAATCCTCTTGCGACGGCTCGTTTACCATAACGGTCTGGAAGCGGCGCTCGAGTGCGCGGTCGCGCTCGATGTGCTTGCGATACTCGTCGATGGTAGTCGCGCCGATGACTTGCATCTCGCCGCGGCTGAGCGCGGGCTTGATGATATTGGACGCATCAAGCGTACCCTCGGCGGATCCGGCTCCGATGATGGTGTGCATTTCGTCGAGGAAGAGTATGATCATACCGTTCGACTGAAGAACCTCGTCGATTGTGTCCTTGATGCGCTCTTCGAACTCGCCGCGGTACTTCGTACCCGCGACCATGGCGGCAAGGTCGAGCATAACGATCCTGCGCCCGCGCAAGTCCTCCGGGACGTCGCCGGCGACAACCTTTTGAGCGAGACCCTCAACTACCGCAGTCTTGCCTACGCCCGGCTCCCCGATAAGCACGGGGTTATTCTTCGTACGCCGACTGAGGATTTGGATGATGCGCGTAACTTCCTCATCACGCCCGACGACGGGGTCGAGCTTCCCTTCCGACGCCATAGCCGTCAAATCGCGGCTGTAGCGGTCGAGCGTCGGGGTTGAGGAATTGTCGTGTCCCTGATTGATCTGCTGCCAAACGGGCGGTCCGCCGCCCTGCTGACCTCCCGGTCCGCCCATACCCGCAAAGAGCCCGCCGAGCGCGTTCGGATTCACTTGGAACGGACCGTGAACAATGAAACCATCATTACCGGTGTGCGGTGGGTGCTGAGTTCCACCGCTTTGCGCCGGAGGATTCCCGCCGGTCAGCTCGGTATACAGCTTATTGAGATCAACGCCCAGCGCGCCGATGAT
>JAITGH010000128.1 GCA_031280855.1 Oscillospiraceae bacterium
GACGCGGAGCGGTCGGAACGCAATCCGCAAGCGTAGATCACCGTATCCGCGTCCAACGTAACATCCCCGGGCGTAAGCTCCGACTTCGCCGCAACCGGAGCGAACGGCATCATACCGCCGGTTTGCGGAGCCGGAGCGACCGTTGCTCGCACGCCGTTCGGCAGCACCTCGGTAACCGTGACGTTGAACTCGCGCCTTACATCGTACTTCGGGAACTCGAAGCTCAGCGCAAGCGATTGCAGCAAGTTGGAGTCAACCGCGCTCGGCAATTGCTCGACGATTGTAACGCTGCGGCCGTTCATGGCAAGGTATAGCCCGAGTTCTTGCCCGACCAGGCCGCCGCCGATTATGACGACGCTCCGCCCGACTTCGCCAAGGTGCGTATACGCGTACGTAGCCTCAAGCGCGAGTTCGATGCCCTTGAGCTGCGGCGTGACGGGCTTGGAGCCAAACGCGGCGATGACGACGTCCGGCTTACGGGCACGGATTAACTCGGCGGTGACCTTTCGGTTGAGCTTCGCGTCTACGCCAAGGTCGAACATCAGATTCTCCTGCCGACCCAGGTATTCGTCGAGCAGCCGCTTGAACGGAACTTCCTCCTCACAGCGCAGGATTCCGCCGAATCGAGAGGTGCGCTCATACAGCTTGACAATATGACCGCGCTTCGCGGCGGTAATTGCGGCCTCCATGCCCGCGACTCCGCCTCCGATTACAAGTACGCGCTTCTTAACCGGAGCGCTCGTCAGCGGCTTGAACTGAGCCTCTCGCCCGATCTCCGGGTTGATCGCGCATATGAATTGCCCGGTCGTCATGAGGTGGGAGAAGCACGTCAGGCAACGCATACACTTGTTGACTTGCCATATCTTACCTGCACGCGCCTTCTTGGGAAGATCGGGGTCGGCGATCAGACCGCGGGCAAGTTCAACCACGTCCGCTTGTCCGCTTGCGATGATCTCCTCCATCAGTTCGGGATCGGCGAGCGCCCCGACGGTCGCGACGGGAGTCTTCACGTGTTTCTTGATCTCGGCGGCGTACTTGACGTTCGCACCGTCGGCGAGGAACATGCTCGGGTGCGTGACTGTGAAGACCTCCGCGACTTCGTGGTCGCCTGCGGAGATGTGGAGCAAGTCGCAGTGACCGTCAAGCTGCTTCGCGATCTCGATACCGACGTCGATACCGTAACCGCCGGGATGGCACTCCGACCCGCTGAGTCGGATCTCGATCGGGAATCGCGAGCCTACGGCTTTGCGAATCGCATCCAGAATCGCAATCGGCAGCCGACAGCGATTCTCAAGCGAGCCTCCCCACTTGTCCGTACGCGTGTTGTGAATCGGCGAGACGAATTGCGAGATCAGCCAGCCGTGACCGCCGTGCACGGTAACCATCCCGAATCCGCAGCGCTTCGCGAACGCAGCCGCGTCAGCGTAACATCGGATTACGTCCTCCAGTACCTCGTCTGTGAACGGTAACACGGTGTGTCCCATAGAGTCAACGCTTTCGACGACGCCGTAGATTGGGAACCCTTTCGCGGCGGAGTCTTTGCTTGCGCCGCCGCCGTGCGATAGCTCGATTGAGGCGACTGCTCCGTGACGAGTGATGGCGTCGGCGAGTCTCACGAACGGGTCGCGCATTCGCTGATCGTCAAGCGGCATGTGGTTGTTATTCGCACGTCCGCGCTTGTAATCGACGACGGCGTCGCCTACGCATACGGATGCCGCGCCGCCTATGGCCTTGCGCTCGAAATACGCCCACGTGTCTGCGGTCGGGTATTGCTCTGCGGTTAACTGCGCCGCGCCGGTCGGCGACGCGAAGATGCGATTCCGGAACACCGTACCTGCGAGCGTAATTGGCTCGAACAGATGCGGTAGTTTGACGATTCCTGACATATCATGCTCTCCTATCGTGATTATGAAGTCGGCGCACGGTGTGCCGCCGTCGCGCTAACCTTGATTGGTAGCTATCTGTGACCATTGTACCATACTTCGTCAGATATGTCAACCATATTGGTAAAAACGATTTGCCTCTTGCAATCGCGGTTAAGATGGTGTATAATGACGGTGGGAGTGATGACGATGGACACAGCTAACTTGACGCCGATGATGCGGCAATACTACAGCTTGAAGGAAGAGAATCGCGACTGCATACTCTTCTTCAGGCTCGGCGACTTCTACGAGATGTTCGACGAGGACGCGTACACAGTCTCGCGGGAGTTGAACCTTACGCTGACGACGCGAGACAGGAACGCGCCGGAGGGCGAACGCACGATGATGTGCGGCGTGCCGTACCATTCGGCGGAAAGCTATATTGCCAGACTGCTGGCTCGAGGCTACAAAGTCGCTGTAAGCGAGCAAACCGAGGATCCGGCTACGACGAAGGGACTCGTTGCGCGTGAGGTCACTCGCATTATCACTCCGGGCACCGTTACGGATCCGTCGATGCTTGACGACCGCCGTCCGAACTATATCGCGTCCGTCTACATTGGAGGCGAAGACTCGATCCACGAGGGTTGCGCCGTATGCTTCTGCGACGTCTCGACCGGTGAGACCTCCGTTGCGCGATTCACGTCCGGTACGGAGCACGTGCTGAACGAACTGGTACGCTACCAACCGTCGGAGCTGCTGCTTAACAGCGTCGCCGCCGATGACTTCAGCGTCAAGTACTATCTGTCTAAGAACGAGCGGCTGCTCTTCCAACAAGACGAGCAGCTGTTCGAGCTTGAAGTCTGCCGTGAGTCTTGCGTAAAGCAGTTCGCGTCGCAATCTAGCGACAGCGCGATGTTCGACCCCGTCATACTGCTCGCAGCGGGAGCGTTACTTGCATATTTGCGCGATACGCAGAAGAACGACCTTGCGCAGATCAGCTCGCTGTCAGTGTACACGTCCGGTCAGTACATGGAGCTCGACTTGCAAACCAGGCGCAACCTTGAGCTTACGGAGACGATTCGCTCCGGCGAGAAGCGCGGCTCATTGC
>JAITGH010000111.1 GCA_031280855.1 Oscillospiraceae bacterium
CGCGAGACTTGAAGACGAAGCAACTGTATGCGACGAGCGGTAAGATCGCGGGCGGAGCCGACTCGTTCTATAAGTCGTCGTCCGGCGCGTCGAGTGACAGCGCATCGATCCCGAAGGGCGGCGACGCGACTCCGACCCCGTCCGAGTCTGCGGCTCCCATACCGCTCAACCCGTCCCCGTCGGAATCAACGGACGAGCCCGGCATGTTCTACACGAATCCGCCGTCCGCGTCTGACCCGCCTGTTGATGTAACTCCCGCAGCCACTACTCCCGCGAATACTGAAACGGAGGCTCCGCAATGAACGATTGCATCTTCTGTAAGATCCTCAGCGGCGACATACCCTCGACGGAGGTCTACTCGAACGCGCACGTTTACGCGTTTCGCGACATCAACCCGAAAGCGGACTCGCATATCCTCGTGATCCCGCGCACTCATATTGAAAGCGCGGCGGAGATCAATGCCGACAATTCAGAGTTGGTTGCTCGGTGTTTCGAGGCGATCGCGGAGATAGTGCGGCGCGAGGGGCTTTCGAAGCGCGGGTTCCGCGTGATAAGCAACGCGGGTGAGGGCGCGGGGCAAACCGTCCCGCACCTCCACTTCCACGTACTTAGCGGCAGTTTAGGCGCGTTCTGACGGAGTCGTGCGACTTGCTTACTTTGGAAAGGTCGGCGGTGGCTGACAGCCTTGCAGCCTGAATCATTTCTACTGTTATTATACCACATTTTAGTGCGTTTGTCAAGTATTTTTTGCGTATTCGACGTTTTTTGTAGGATTGCACAACGATTGGAGGACAATACGGCTTGAAGTTGTGCAATCTTGCCAAACATTTAAGTGTACGCAAAAAACGCTTGACAACCGCACTGTTTTGTGGTATAATGTGGAGTAGTGATTCGGACGTGGGAGCTGTGGCAACGCACCCGCCCGTAATCCCCGCCGCCTAATTCCTAATTCCTATCTACTACCTTCGGAGGTTACATAGCTATGAAACTGGCATTCTCGACGCTCGGCTGCCCGGAGCTGAACTGGGCGGAGACCTGCGCGATGGCGAAAGATATCGGCTTCGCCGCGTTTGAGGTTCGCGATCTCGGCTCCGAGACTTTCAATTACCACGCTTTCCGTCAGGAGAACCGAGAGCGCACAATCGCTCAGCTTACGCGTCAGGGTATCGCGATCAGCTGTTTCTCAAGCGGTACCGCATTGCGCGACCCGACGCTTGCCGACCGGGCGAAGCGCGAGATTCGAGAGTACGTCGACCTTGCCTCTGCGATGGGCACTCGCTTCGTTCGAGTCCTTGCCGACGATTACGCCGCTCCTACGCATGATGTCGACGACGCCGCAGTGTTCCGCGCTTTGTCCGAGCTTGCACCATACGCCGAGTCCAAGAACGTAGTGCTGCTCGTCGAGACGAACGGCGTGTACAGCGATACCGCTCGCCTGCGCGATCTTCTGACAAGCGTGCGCAGTGACTCCGTCGGCGCGTTGTGGGACATACACCATCCGTACCGCTTCAATGCGGAATCGCCGGAGTGCACTGTGCAAAACCTCGGCGCGCTCATCAAGTACACTCACTTCAAGGATAGCGTCGTCGCGGACGACGGCGAGATTTTGTACAAGCTGCCCGGTGAGGGCGATCTTCCGATCTCCGACGCGGTCAAGGCGTTGAACAGCATCGATTTCAACGGCTTCATCTCGCTGGAATGGCTGAAGCGATACGCGCCGGATCTTGAAAGCAGCGGAGTCGTGTTCCCGCACTTCGTCAACTTCATGTCGCAGTTCTCCGGAGTCGACAGCGTCTCGACGCGGCTGTACGACAACCTTCGCAAGACCGGGAAGTACCTCTGGCAGAAGGAGCGGCTGATCGACCTGACGTTCCCACAGTTGCTCGACCGCGTCGTCGAGGAGTTCCCGGATCAGCTCGCGTTCGATTACTCTGACGCGCTGACTCAGCAAACCGCGGAGACGTACCACCGCACGGAGTATACGCGCACGTATGCGGAGTTCCGCGAGGACGTGGATACTTTTGCGCGTTCGCTAATCGCGCTCGGCGTAAAGCAGGGCGACAAGGTCGCGATTTGGTCGCCGAATATCCCGGAGTGGTTCATCACGTTCTGGGCGAGCGTCAAGATCGGCGCGGTTCTCGTCACCGTGAACACTGCGTACAAGATCTATGAGGCGGAGTACTTACTGCGTCAGAGCGATACGCATACCCTTGTTATGTCGAACGGCGTCAAGGACAGCGATTACGTCGCCATTGTAAAGGAGCTAATCCCGGAGCTCGCCGAGCACGACAAGAATAAGCCGCTGTACGCGAAGCGGCTGCCGTTCCTTAGGAACGTCATAACGTGCGAGAGCACTCAACCCGGGTGCCGCAACTGGACCGACGCGCTAAACCTCGCGCCGACGGTGGAACCGGAGCACGTGCTAAGCCGTGCGAACCGGATCTCAAAGGACGATGTGTGCAACATGCAATACACCTCCGGAACTACGGGCTTCCCGAAGGGGGTAATGCTGACGCACTATAACGTGGTGAACAACGCGAAGGCGATCGGCGATTGCATGGATCTGTCGACTGCGGATCGCATGATGATTCAGGTGCCAATGTTCCACTGCTTTGGGATGGTGCTGGCGATGACGGCAAGCGTAACGCACGGCTCGACGATGTCGCCGATTCCGACGTTCAGCCCGAAGCTGGGGTTAGCGTGTATCAACGCGAAGCGTATCACCGCGTTCCACGGCGTGCCGACGATGTTCATCGCAATGCTGGAGCATCCGGACTTCTCATCAACGGATTTCAGCAGCATTCGCACCGGCATTATGGCGGGATCGCCGTGCCCGGTCGAGAAAATGCGCGAGGTCATCGAGAAGATGAACATGACGGAGATCTGCATAACCTACGGTCAGACGGAGGCGTCGCCCGCGACCTCAATGAGCAAGACTACGGACAGCGTCGAACAGCGAGTCAACACGGTCGGCGGCGCGATCTTCGGGGTCGAGTGCAAGATCTTCAGCCCGGAGCGTAACCCGGTTACCGGGAAGTATGAGGAACTTCCCGACGATACAGACGGCGAGTTCGTCGCCAGGGGCTACAACATCATGCGCGGCTATTACAAGATGCCGGAGGCGACCGCCGCCGCGATCGATGAGGACGGTTGGCTTCACACCGGCGATATGGCGTTAAAGCGCGGCTCCGACGGCTATTTCAAGATTACCGGCCGGATCAAGGATATGATCATTCGCGGCGGTGAGAACATCTATCCCAAGGAGATCGAGGACTTCATCTACACTCACCCGAGCGTCAGCGACGTTCAAATCGTCGGCGTACCGGACGAGCAATACGGCGAGGAGATCATGGCGTGCGTAGTCGCGAAGAAAGGCGAGACGCTCACCGAAGACATCGTGAAGGACTACGTGCGCACTCACATGGCGAAGCATAAGACTCCGCGCTACGTGCGATTTGTGGATTCGTTCCCGATGAATGCGGCCGGTAAGATCCTCAAGTACAAGATGCGCGAGGACGCGATCGAGTACCTGAACCTGCAAACGGCGGCAGAAATCGAGACGGCTTAGGGACGCGTTTGACGATGCATCCAGACGACGAGGGTTTGAGCCGCAAGACTCCCATGATTCGAAGCAGTGTGAAGTCCGGCTACTTGATGTCACATCGAAACTCGAACGCCATCAGGGCGCGAGAGTTTCCATCCGCGGTTGCTTTAGACAAAATATAAAAGTTTTTGTCTAATTTTTCAAAAAGGTTGCGTTCCTCAGCCCTCGTAAACATATATACATTGTCAAATCGCATTTCCCTTATAAGTTTTTGTGAAAAACATAAAAAAAACGCTTGCAAAGCGCAACAGTTTGTGCTATAATGACTAAGCAGTGACCGGAAAGGTCGTGCGAACTCTTACATAATAAAGGTGTTTGTTATGGAAAAGCAAAAAAAGCCGATGCTCGAAAGCCCACTGAAATCGTTCGTGTACACGTTCCTGATGTACGCACTCGCAGTTGCCGAGATTGGTCTGCTGTCCGGATTACGGTTCGTGTTCCCCACGCCGAACGGGCGTAACGGTGCGGATATCGGACTCGCGGGCTCCACAAAGGGGTATGAACTGTCGACAATTTTCGCAGAGGTCGGAATGCAGTTCATCGTAATGTCGATTGCGCTGTTTGTCGCGGTGATCTTGTATGCGTTTTACTTGGGATTCAAGCGTCAACCGTACGGACTGTATGCGCTTGTTCTGGTGACGGTGGTACCGGTACTTGGTATGATCAATCTGCCGAATCAAGGTTCTGCCGGAGGGTTGTATAACATCTTCTGGACGTATGGAACCGCCGGATTCCTGCCGCTGATGTCGCTGTTCGGTCTGCATCATCTCTCCGGGCTTCCTATCCCCGCTGAACGCACTACGGAGTGGCTGGAGATCTCCGGTAGAAATACCGCCGCAGGAGCGAACGCTCCGCAAGAGGTGCTGCCGGCACTCAACATCCAGGTCGGCATGTATAGCGGCGTGATGGTATTCTTCGCGATCACGGCAGTGCTGTTAGTCGTCTCATGGCTTCTTGGTAAGTTGTACCGCAAATCTTACTCCGAGAAGTACGAGTTCGACCTCAGCGTTCCGCTGGTATAATCGTACGCAACTAACGGCCAAGCAGCGAGACTATGCGTCTCGCTGCTTGGCATCCTTAATTAGCTCACGCCGTAGTATCTTGCCTGTAGAGTTCTTCGGAAGCTGTTCATAGAACCGGACGTAACGCGGTATCTTGAACCTTGCAGTATGTCTCGCAAGTTGCGCACGCAGCTCCGACTCCGGCATTGCGTCAATCGGCGCGATACACGCGAGAAGCTCTTCGCCGAAGTGGACGTCGGGAACTCCGACTACCGCGACCTCCGTAACCGATGGGAACAGTGAGCGTATCAGGCGCTCCAACTCGGCGGGCGCGATATTCTCGCCGCCGCGAATGATGATGTCGTCAAGTCGCCCGACCGTATGTATGCAGCCGTCGGGATCGAGGTATCCGAGGTCACCCGTATGCAGCCAGCCGTCCGGCGGCGGAGGTTCGCCCAGCACTTGACAGACGCAGAAGCCGCGTATGCAAATCTCGCCGTTCGACTCGATTTTACCCTCGATGTGCTCCATAAAGCGTCCTGCGGTCTCGCTGCGCTGCGACAGCGGCGAATTCGGTGGCAAGAACGTGTATGCGGCGGTGCCCTCCGTCTGCCCGAGTCCCGGAATCAGCGTAAAGCCGAGCCTCTTGTCAACCTCGCGGAAGAACTCCGGCGTGTACGCCGCCCCGCCGATGAAGCCCGTACGCAGCGAACTCAAGTCGTAACTCGCGAGATCGCTCCGTGCAAGTACCGAACTGAACACGGTCGGCACGGCGTTGAAGATCGTGCAATGATCGCGCTCGATGCACTCGAGCAGTTGCCGAGTATGGCGGTCGTCGGGAATGCTCAGTGATGCGCCGACGCTAAGCGCACTTACCAGATTCGCCGTCAGCGAAAAGCAGTGGTGCAACGGGATCGCCATCAGGAATCGGTCGTCGGAGCTTGCGTCAAGTGCTTTCACATGCGCCGCCGCGCTGTTTACTCTCGCAAAGTGAGTGGACAGCACAGCCTTCGGCTCGCCCGTTGTGCCGGAGGTGAACAGTATCGCCTCCGAGTCTGAGAGATCGTTTGGAAGTCCCGAGACACTCGCGCCCCGCGCACCAAATACGGCGATCTTCCCGCGCTTCATCGCCGCAAGATAGAGAATGACGGACTGCGCAACCTCGTGCGCGGGACGCTCCGTAGAGGTCGTCGGGATAAAGACGAGCCGCTCCTGCGGAAGCTCCGGCGCGTCCGTCATCCGGTCTAGCTCCGCGTACGTGACCGTGCGTCCGAGATAGCGCATGGCAACGCTGTCAGGAGCGCGGGCTACCGCCTCCGACAACAATTGCCCGATTATCACGTTACGTAAACTCATAATACCGATATGTAAACTAGGTATCGGAAGCAAAAGGAGATTGCCGCCGATACCCACATTCAAGTGCGTCTATGCCGCAGAGTTAAGTGCGTCTATTATCGCGGGTATGACCTTGTACAGATCCCCGACGATGCCGTAGTCCGCGACCTCGAAGATCGGCGCGTTCTCATTCTTGTTGATCGCGACGATGTAGTTCGAGTTCTGCATCCCGGCAAGGTGCTGAATCGCGCCGCTGATCCCGCACGCGAAGTAGATCTTCGGCTTCACCGTCGTCCCGGTCTGACCGACTTGATAGCTATGGTCGATCCAGCCGGAGTCGACGGCAGCGCGGCTCGCGCCTACCGTTCCTCCAAGCTTGTCCGCAAGCTTCTTCAACAGCGCGAAGCCCTCCTCCGGAGTCGGCGCAAGCCCGCGTCCGCCGCTTACGATGATGTCCGCGTCGGTTAACTTCGCAAGCTCGACCGTGCTCTTCACAACCTCGAGCACCTGTTGACGGATGTCGCCGGACTTGAACTTGAACTTAAGCTCTGACTTCAAGTCGATCAGCGTGCCCTTACGCCCGGGTTGACGATCCGATCTTGCCATAACGCCGGGTCGCACG
>JAITGH010000172.1 GCA_031280855.1 Oscillospiraceae bacterium
CGATGCCGGTGACGCTCGACACTGCGGATACGACTCCGAAGATATGTTCAAGATCGGTTATGCGATAGTAGGCGTTGCCCTCGATGAGGTACGTGGTGAAGTGAACCTGACTGCCGTTGACGAACATCGTGTCGATGACCTGCTTTGCGAACACGCTTCCGGTAAAGTAGCGTTTGCGAAGCTCGCTGCCGATCGGGTGATACGGTTCCCCGAGCCGAATCGCGAGCGTACCGGATACCGATGACACGGAGAACTCCGCACGAGTGTTATGCCACAGCTCCGCGATGTCCCGAAGCTTGTAATAGTCCTCGTTGTTGATCTTGAAGACGGTGTAAGCGGTCGCGGTGCCCGATGCGATACCGCTTGACGAGACGCTTCTACGCACGGTGTTACGGCTAATCGGAATAGCGATAGTGCGGGAGTTAATCTCGATGCGCCACGCTCCTGAGTCGTCAACGGTTGCGGAGGCGTCGAGAGCTTGCGCGCTCTGTCTGAGATTCGCGTACGGCTCGCCGTCGATGTAACAGACGTCGACGTAAGTTTTCTTGCCGAGCACGTACAAGGCGTCAAGTGTTAGCTCGTTGTTGTTTGGAGTCTTGCTTGCAATGCTAACCCACGACGGATCAGCTTCGAGAATCTCCAGCGCAGTGTCGAGCTTTACGTAGGTTCCCTTGATGTACAGGCAATCGTAGGACTTGGAGTCGTTGCCGCCGACTTGAATGTCAATGGTTCCGCTTTGGGGTTGAACCCGGATAAGCTCGTTGACTCGCGCTTTGACATCTGATCTGAAGGTGTTCATCGATTTCCCGTGGCGAGTGAACCAGTGGTCGGGATCGGCGTGATTGCTGGCGATTCCGACCAAGTAGCCCTCGTGGTGCCCGATGATGTAGGGGTACTCCGGCTTGAATTTGTACTCGATACACAGATACGCGGCCAGCTCTACCATTTTGCTGTAGACCGTCAAGAAGTACGCACGATTGTTAAGCGAGTCTTCGCACATTTCGACGCCGATGTAGCCGTTGCGGTTGGCACTGAGGTCAGAGGCTCCGTTAGCGGCGCCCGCGTGCCAGCCGACCATCTCCCAAGGCAGCGTTTGGTAAGCGCGAACGTTGCCGGACGCGTCAAGTCCGATGAAGCCGTGAACGGCGACCTCTCGACCGCCGGGATACGGGACGTTCCACGCGTTATTGTTCGCGCCTCCGCCAAGCACGCCGTCGTCCGGCCCGACGTAGGCGCGCAAGTGCGGATTGTTCCAGCCGGTGGAGTGAATCATTATCCCTCTGACGCTCTGCATGTCTCCGGTGGTGTAGCAACCGTTACGCTCAAGGAGGCGAACGTTGTACGGTTCCTCGTCGATGAATGCGAACGCTGTCGAATTCAAGGAGTAAAATGCCAATATGGCGGTAAGTATGACGGCGATGAGTTTACGTATCATTATATGTACCTTCCGTGGGTAATGTAATAAATTTGTGTATTACTTCGTCTGCCTCCCTTGCAGTTTTTTCATGCCTCACTTATGCAACGGTGGAGCAGTGAAAAACATACAGCTGCGGTCGTTATCCTCGTACTACAACAAATTTCTGACAATACCCTTCTGTTAGGAGTCGGGCGACTCGGTATTACCTTGTGACAAAGCATAACATAATTCGACACAAATCGCAACGGGTAAAGTATGGAAACATTACAGAGCCGTGGAAAGTGGACGTTGGGTACACGTATCCTTCGTCCACTTCGGTTTCGAGCTTCCGCGTGAGAGCTGCGAACTACTACTTCCGCGTGAGAGCTGTGAATTGCTAGAACGCCCAGCTGAGAAGTGACTTGCCGTCTTCTCGGGACTGTAGCAGCATGGCGGCGGGAGCGAGCATATCGGCGGCGGCGGCTCGGCTCAGCGGTTCGGAAGAACTAATCGAGATATCGCCGATGATGTTGCACGCGGACAGATTAGCGGCGGCCTGTGAAGCCCACGTGGGAACGACTCCTGATTCGTCGAAGTAGGATGCGCTTCTAACGTTGGAAATCTCGAGCGCATTGTTAAGCATAACTGCGGCCTCGGCTATTGAGATCGGCATGTTCGGCGCGAATACGCTTGCTCCGCCGTCAGTGCGATAGCCGGAGATCATGCCTTTCATCAATGCGGCGGAGACGAACGGCTTGACCCAAGTCGGCATCAGCGCGTCGTCGTCGAATCCGGTGCGGGAAACGTCGGTAATCGGTTCCATGCCGGTAAGCGAGACGCACATTGCGAGGAACTCGCCTCGGGTTACGGTGCGGTTGGCGTTGAAGTAGTACTCGGATCCGACTTTCTCCCCGATGAAAACGCCGTCCTCTGCGAGACGTAATGCGGCGTATTCGTCCGGGGTGCCGCTCATATCGGCGTAAGTGATTTTGGTGGATTGCTTTTCAACGACTATGCTGACGGTCGCTTCTTGCGATACGTTGCCATTGCTGTCAAGCGCGACGTAGGTGAAGCTATCCTTGCCTTTCTTATTCTTGTCGGGCGTGTAAACGAAGATGATGTCCTGAACCGCGACTTCGCCCTTCTTGGGCTGAGTTACGATTCGGTAGGTTAGCAGATCGCCCTCCGGGTCGATTGCGGCGAACCGCCCGTGAACCGAGACTCCCTTGTACGTGGTGAAGTTGAGGTTTTCCGCGACGGGCGAGTAGTTCGTCGGATTCTCCTCAATGATCGGTACGCTGACCTCTACGCTTTCAATCTCGAGCGCGTAGGAGCTGATGGTAAGTGCGACCATGGGAATCAGCATGAAAAGAGCGGAGGCGATTGCCAGTAGTTTTCTGTTCTTAGACACTGTATATGATCCTCCCGTATGGTTATTTGAGTACGGGAGTATTTTTTGCCGTGAGAGGGTAATTTATGCGGTCTGACGCAAAGTTTTTCAAATCCTACGATTTGCGCATAACGCTGTGGTATAGATGCTCGTCGTTGCCCATGTACTCGAAGATTCCCTTGGCGGTATGCAAGAATCGTATGATCAGCAAGAAGAACACGACGTTGCCGATATTGCCGCGTATGAGTACCTGCGTATACTGCGAGAGCGACTTCGTTCGAAGCGCGGATAGTTCTGATACGGCGAATGGGTTGCTCTCGATGAACGGAATCTGAAGCGCGTAGGCGAAGACCTTGTCAACGTATCGGTAACATAAGTAGCTGAAGATAAGCGTTAGGAGTATCGCGGCTATGCTGCCGATTTCAAACGTCTTGAGCATGTACGGCGAACACGACAGCAACATGCCGGACGTTAGCAGATACAGCCCAATCTT
>JAITGH010000033.1 GCA_031280855.1 Oscillospiraceae bacterium
CTCAAGCTGCGAAGGCGGCGACTGCGAGCACCGAGATGGGTCGAAAGAACATTGTGCCGTACGCGCTGTATCGGCAGGAGGGTTTCATTTCCGCAAATTTGGCTCAGCGGGTTACGGGATTCTCCGAGGACGATCTGGAGCTGTTTTGGGACGCGCTGATTAACATGTTTGAGAACGATCACAGCGCCGCCAGAGGCAAGATGGTACTGCGGGAGCTTATCATCTTCCGTCACGATTGCGAGTTAGGGTGTGCGCCGTCACACAAGCTGTTCGAGTTGGTCAGCGTGAAACGCCGTGAAGGAGTCGTGACGGCTCGGGAGTACTCCGACTACGTCGTTGAGATTGCGGACGTACCGGAAGGCGTGACGCTGGAGCGCAGGAACTGACGTGAGTGCGGAGCTTTCTCCGGGCGACGGCGGTCGGTATAACGACAGCGGGTTGACCGCCGTTGGAGGGCGTGACGATGAGGACTTCTTGCTGCTGTCGGGCATACAGAGCTTCTCGTTCTGCCGCAGACAGTGGGCGTTACAGCATATCGAGCAGCAATGGACGGACAACGTGTTTACCATAGAGGGTAAACTGATGCACGAAAAGGCGCACGATCCGTATTTCACCGAGAAGCGCCGTGACTTGATAGTATCGCGAGAGATGCCGGTATTCTCGAGAGTGATGGGAATCACCGGGAAGTGCGACGTCGTAGAGTTCAGGCGTTCTGCCGATGGAGTAACCTTGCACGGGCGCGCCGGACTGTGGCTGCCGACTCCCGTTGAGTACAAACGTGGTTCGCCGAAGGTCAACGATGCGGACAGACTTCAGCTATGCGCTCAGGCGATGTGCCTTGAGGAGATGTTGCTGTGCGGTGAGATCGCGGAGGCGTATCTGTACTACGGGAAGACTCGGCGGCGTGAGCCTGTCACATTGGGCGCGGAACTTCGCGAGCGCGTAGCGTCGCTGTTTAGCGAGATGCGCGGTTTATATGCGCGTCGGCACACTCCTCGAGTGCGGAAAACGAAGTCGTGCGGAGCGTGTTCGATTAAGGACATGTGCCTCGCGGGGTTAGCTGCCGTCGACGCCGGGGAGTATATCAGGCAACGGCTGGAGGACGACACTTGAGGAAGCTCTTGAACACTCTGTACGTGACATCACCGGATGCGTATCTCTCGCTTGACGGGGAGTGTGTCGTTGTACTGCGGGACTCGGAGGTTCTGATACGGATCCCGTTGCTGAATCTTGAAGCGATAACGACGTTTGGGTATACGGGTGCGAGTCCGGCGTTGCTGGGCGCGTGCGCGGAGCGTAAGATCGCGCTGAACTTCATGACGGGAAGCGGTCGGTTTCTTGCCTCAGTCACGGGCGTTGAGCATGGGAACGTAACGTTACGGCGTACGCAGTACCGTGTTGCGGACGATGAGCTTGGAAGTCTTGAGATCGCGCGGAATGTGATAGTCGGCAAGCTGTACAACAGTCGCTGGCTGTTGGAACGCGCCGTGCGTGACCATGAGGCGCGCCTGGACGCGGATCACATACGCTTGGTGGCGCACCGGATCGCTGACGCGGCGAAACGAGCGGCGGAGTCGAAAACGGCGGGAGAACTTCGCGGGATTGAGGGCGAGGCCGCAAGCAGTTACTTCTCCGTGTTTGACGATCTCATCCTGCAGAACAAGGAGGAGTTCTATTTCCGCGGACGATCTCGCCGACCGCCGTTAGACAATGTGAACGCGTTGCTGTCGTTTATGTACGCGTTACTGTCGAACGACATCTCGGCTGCATTGTCAGCAGTGGGGCTGGATCCGTTCGTGGGATTCTTCCACACCGACAGACCGGGAAGGCGATCGCTTGCGCTCGACCTGCTTGAGGAGTTACGCGCTCCGCTTGCGGACAGGTTCGTGCTTACGCTGGTTAATACGAAGCAACTGAGTGCAGGAGATTTCCTGCTTAAGGAAAGCGGCGCCGTTCAGCTGCGCGATGACGCTCGGAAGTCGATGCTTACGGCGTGGCAGAATCGCAAGAAGGAGCAAATCACGCATCCGTATCTGAGAGAGAAGCTGGAGTGGGGGCTTGTACCTCATGCGCAGGCGTTGCTGCTGGCTCGGTTCTTGCGCGGAGACATTGACGCGTATCCTCCGTTCATGTGGAAGTAGGCGCGGATAGGAATTGACGCTTGAGGTAAGGTATGCTGGTATTGATAACGTATGACGTCAATACGACGGACGCAATCGGGCGCGGGCGACTGCGCCGCGTGGCGAAAACGTGCGTGAATTACGGGCAGCGAGTTCAGAACTCGGTATTCGAGTGCGTACTCGACGCGGCTCAGCTGGTGCAAGTGAGGAGTCGGTTGCTTGGGATAATCGACTTGGAGCGTGACAGTCTGAGGTTCTACATGCTTGGCAACAATTACAAGGACAAGACGGAGCACTTTGGAGCAAAGCCGTCGTTTGACGTTACGGATCCGCTGATCGTGTAGAGTCGGCTGCTCACCGCGTTGCGGGCGGCTCGCAAGAGCTCGCTCGCGCTACACTACAGTTGCTCGTTCACGTAGAGCGACACGCGGCTCTGGATGATGTCCGCGACCGCGCTCGCGGTCTTTTGCCCGTTGAAGAACGCGCCGAGCTCCTCCTTGATGATCTGCACTACGCTGTCGTCGGACTCCGACAGACGAGTGATGGAGTTTATGAACTGCATACCGCGCTCAAGTTCGGACTCCGTCATGGCGTAGTAGTAAAGCATCGACCCGCCGGTGGAGGGCAGCATCCCTTTCGGGAAGACGTCAGATTCTCCGTCGTCGTCGGTATCCTTGCCGCCGTCGGCAGCGGTGAACGAGCCGCCGGGCGTGATCATAGCGAACATCGATTCCGTCGACTCCGTCATCGCGTCCGAGACGCGCTCCGCGAACGCAGTACTGTTCGAGGGGAACCCGCCGCCCATAAACCCGCGTCCGCTTGTGCTCTGGTACTCCGGCGTGAGTATCCCGCGCATGAAGCTCCACGCACCTGCCTTGTCAGCGCACTTCGAGCTCATCGCAATCCCCATCGTCGGAGTGAACGAGTTACCAAGCTTGCTCTCACACGGGTACCCCTTGTATGCGGGAGTGCCGTTGAACACCGCGTTTATCTGCATAAGCGAATCAAACCCGGTAATCGAGGTCGCGTACAATAGCTGCGAGCCGTTCATAACAGCTTGATATTGGGTCAGCCCGCGACCGTTGAACGTATTGTCGCGTCCCGCCTCCTCGCTGAAGTTATCCTTGACGAAGTCGAGC
>JAITGH010000066.1 GCA_031280855.1 Oscillospiraceae bacterium
ACGGGGTCGGAGAAATGCAGCGTATGGCTTGCGGAGCGTCTGGTTAAGGCGTACGCGCTGCCGGATCTTCGGGAGGACGAAGACTCCGCCGCAAGCCGAGCGGCGCTTACGGCGCGGTACGAGGCTCTGCGCCGCATTCAAACGCGTGAGTTCGAGGAAACCGGCGCGGTTATCACATTCACACATCGGGAGCTACTATGAAAACGATTACACTACTCGCGACCATCGTAATGCTGGTTGCCTTTACAAGCTGTGCAGGCTCTGCGGTCGAGCCCGGCGGTGCGGAGCCGTCCGCGACTGCGTCCGCAAGCTCGCCCGGCGGCGCGGAGCCGTCCGCGACTGCGACTGCGGTCGAGCCCGGCGGTGCGGAGCCGTCTGCGACCGTGTCCGCAAGCTTCGAGTTCAAGTACCGCGATGCGATCGTCGTTGCGGGCGACACGCTCGAAAGCTTCACCGACGCGGTCGGCGAGCCGAACGGCGTATTCGATTCGCCGGGCTGCGCATTCGGGGAGCATGACTCGATAGTCTACTACTCCGGCATCGAGCTCAGCTGCTACCGCATCGGCGGCGTCGACTATATCCTCGAGATAATCCTGAAGGACGACAGCGTTCGCACGCCGGAGAACATCTTCATCGGCAGCTTGGAGTCCGACGTTCGCAATGCGTACGGCGACTCCCCGGACATCGACAGCGCGGGTCTGATCAAGTACGTTCGCGGAAACGTCAGCCTGCGGTTCGTTCTGGAGTCCGGCACGGTCGTCGAAATCGCCTACTACGATGAGGAGCCGCTAAGCTGACGCGGACTCTTCCGCTATCTGATGAGTTAATCTACAAATTTTGATGCTCAACTCTAAAGACTGCCTATAGGAATACGATATACGAGATAGGACGGTTGTCATAACAAGCTGATGAATTGTCACTATTTGTCGTAATTACCATTACATCTCGGAGAGGAACCCCGTATTCAAATGAATACAAATATCATTGATTCATGCCTTGAGGATCTTGTCGTTTCACCGCAAGATCGCAGGAATATCTTCATAATCAATCCACGCTCATTCGCCACCAAGCGTAAGGAGCAGCGGATGCTTGCGCTTTTGACCGAGATCCACGAATACTTCGCGGAGCACGGCGGAAACTACTCCATCTTCCGTTCGCTGTACCCGCGCAACGCGATCTACATCATCCAAAACTACGTGAAGGCAGTTCCCGAGGACGTTCAGGTTCGAGTATACGCCGTCGGCGGCGACGGGATACTTTACGATTGCATCAACGGAGTCGCGGGGCTGCGCAACTGTGAGATCGCGGCGATGCCGTTCGGGAATACCAACGACTTCGTACTCGCGTTCGGCAACGGGCACGACGATCTCTTCCGCTCCGTCAAGAAACAGGTCGAGGCCGAGACCGTACCCACCGACGTAATCAAGCTTGACGGTCAGTACGCGATCAACTTCATCGCGGCGGGAATCGAGGCGGAGTGCGTGTTCTACCTTGAGAACCTGCGCCGCTGGCTGGAGGGCAATCTGCGTCTGCCAAGCTTCATTTACCCGCTGATGTTCATGCTCGGCGCACTTGTCGCGCTGTTCCGCCGCGACGTTCGGGATCAGTATTACCAGGTCGAGCTTGACGATGGGCGAATCGTCTCCGGGCGCGGGCTCGGGCTTAACATCGGCAACGGACCCGTGCATGGAGGCAATAAGGCTTCACAACTGATCGCAATGCCGAACGACGGTGAGCTTAACCTGATCTTCCTGAAGAACAACGGTATCATCGGCGGGCTTATACGCGCCGACGGCTATACTCGCGGCGCGGCGTACAAGGGCTCGCCGCACTATATCACCACGAAGCTCCGCACGGCTCACATCTGGTCGAATCGCCATCTCATCATCAACATGGACGGAGAAAGCTATATAGCGCGTGAGGCCTTCGTTGAGATCCTTCCGAATTTTGTCAACGTCGTGGCTCCGGACGGACTCACCTACTGCAAGAGGATGATATAATGATCGCTGTCGGTAACAAGAGGGATCGTGAGCAGATCCGATTCGGAAAGATCGCTACAACCGCGCTGATCGTGGAGATTGCGGTCAACGCAATCTTCTGTATGCAGAAGTTGCTTGAGACCGGCGCACTGTCTCCGAAAAGCGGCTACGCCGCCCTGACGGCAGTCATCGCCGTCTCTATCCTTGCGACCATGATCGTACGGCAGTCGCGGCATGAGCGTATCTTCGCGCCGTTCGTCGCGCTCGCGGCGTTCTTCATCTTCGGCGCGCTGACCGACGACTTCCGATTATACTATCTGATGACGATTCTCGCGTGTATGTCCTCGCTGATGTACATGAACTCGTTCGGATATTTCCTCCACGTCATACTGGCAACGGTGATCATCATAATACTCATGGCTAACGGAATCGCCGTCACCGGACTGACCGAGTTCGTCAGCGTCAGCGACGTTCTGATGAATTGGGCGCTGGTGACGCTGTTCCTCGCGACGTCGCTGATACTCGCGTTCGTCACTACGATTCGCAGCGCACGCGTGATGAACGCGGACTACTCGCTAAGGTCGCTATTCTCCTCCACGCCGAACATGATGGCGATCCTTGACGAGTACAACCGCGTCATGTACATCAGCGCTCCGATGCTTGACATGACGAGCCTTTCGAACGACCAAATGGCGGTCAACCGTCCGCTGTTCGACTTGTTCCCGGACATGGAGTTCCGCCTGATGATCGGCGAGGCTATCGCTCACAACGGCTTCTATGAGAACGTCTTCCAACTGACCATTCGCGGAGAGCGCCGCCACCTTCGCTTGAACTTCGACAAGTTCCGCGACGGTGAGAACAAGTCGTTCATCGACATCTCCGACATTACGCCGGTTGTCGAGGCGCGTGAACGCGCCAAAATCGCCGCCAAGAAGGCAGAGCATGACGCGCTTACCGGATTGTGGAATCGCGACACCTTCTATCGCCACGTCGACGAGTACCTCTCGATGAGCGGCAGCGTCGGCGCGTTCTTCATGATTGACGTCGACTATTTCAAGACGATCAACGATACATTCGGTCACAGCGTCGGCGACGACGTACTGTGCGAGGTTGCACACGTGCTGGCGAAGGTTATCCGATCCACGGATTACTCCGGGCGGCAGGGCGGTGACGAGTTCGTACTCTTCTTCAAAGGCATCGAGCCCGACGCCGCGGAACGCAAAGCCATCCAAATCTGCGAGCAGTTCCGCGCCATCACTCCCACCGGGAGTGACTCGTACCACGTCTCCGCCAGCATCGGCATCTCAATCGTGCCAACCGACGGGACCTCTTACCAAGAATTGTATGAGAACGCCGACGCGGCACTCTACAATGTTAAAGAGCGCGGACGCGACGGCTATGCGTTCTACTCGTCTTGGGAAGTCCGGCTGTAACTGAAACCGTAAAAAAGTACTTGACAAATCGGTGAAAGTGTGGTATAATAGGAGTTGTGTTAGGGAACCGTTACAGGCACTAACATCACATACATGAATTGTTAAGGAGAACCACCATGGCTTACAAAATCACCGAAAAGTGCACTCAGTGCGGCACCTGCAAGGACTCCTGCCCGGTCGACGCGATCGTCGAGCGCAACGGCAAGTTCGAGGTCGTATCCGACGACTGCGTCGATTGCGGCACTTGCGAAAGCAACTGTCCCGCGAACGCCGTAGTCGCGGGCTAGTCGGTAGTTTCCGACTGTTATGTCAGAGCCAAAGCTTCCGGTCGGAGGTGACTTCACATACGGGCACCCGGGCGGAGTTGCGCTGACTCGGCGTGCGCTTGAGCTTTGCGACCTTCCTGAGGGCGCAAGCGTGCTCGATTTCGGTTGCGGGCGCGGCGACACGCTGACGCTGATGCGCGACGAGCTCAAACTCGACGCATACGGCGCGGACGCGGATCGCGCGGCGGTTAACTCCTGCAAGCTGCGCGATCCGACTCTGAAAGTCACTCGAGTGCGGAACAATGTACTCGACTTCCCCTCGTCAAGCTTCGACGCGGTAATCGCGGAGTGCTCATTGTCCGTCGTCGAAGACGGGACTCGAGGTGAGTACCTGCACGAGTTCTATTGCATACTCAAGCCGGGAGGGAAGCTCGCGCTGTGCGACGTGTTCCGACGCGGCGACGAAGACGCGATACAAGCGGAGCTCGAAAACGCCGGGTTCACCCTGCGCTCGTGGGAGTACCGCTCCTCCGATTTGAAAAGCTATGTCGCGCAGCTGATCATGGACGATCGCTCGATCACCGCGTGCGACAGATACGGCAACGATACAAGCTACTTCCTTCTGGTCGCCGAGCGAAAGGGCGCTTGGACTCCTGACAATCCATAGCAAATATATACATATTGTCGGATTTCGCCGCTTTGTCCTCGAATTTCAAAAGTTAACAATCAGTTCACACATTCACTTGCCGAGTGTGATATAATAGGAGCATGAAGCATGATGAAAACCGCTATAGCGACGGCTATATAGAGTACCCGGCGAACTCGCTGAACCGATTTGGCGGCCGGGCAACCGCCGTCATAGTTATGCTGTGCTGCATGATCGTAATGTCGGCGGTCAGCTTAGTCGTGGTCAGCCTGTTGCCGTCGGCGAACGCCGCCCCGGGCGCGACCGCCCCCGTGAGGACACCCATCGTTCCCACGGGCGTTGTTGCCGCGCCGATAGACGGCACCTCCAACGGAGTCGAGCTCGCGCCCATCCGAATCGCTCCGCGCCCCTCCGGATTCGAGGCTCTCTCCTATGGTGAGATCTACTCGCAATGCTCACGCTTCGTCGCCGCCGTGTCTGCACAGTTAAGCGGGCGAGTGCTCTCGCACGGTACCGGGATCGTGGTATCCGCAGACGGGCTGATCCTGACGTGCTCGCACCTTATCGACGGCGCGGACGAGATCAGCGTTGCGCTGTCCTCCGGCGAGGTGCACATCGCACGAATCGCCGCCACCGACTCCGTAAGCGACCTCGCACTGCTCAAGATCGCCGCGTCAGAGCTCACACCCGCCGAGTTTACGGAGGTCTCCAACGTCGGCGATACTATGCTGTTACTCGGGAATCCGCTCAATCATACGCTGCTGCTGACCGACGGAATACTCTCCGGAATCGTGGAGAACGCGATCGTCAACGGGTACCCGATGACGATTATGACGACGAATGCGATCGTTGAAAGCGGGCACTCCGGCGCGCCGCTGCTTAACCTGCACGGTCAAGTCGTAGGCGTCGCGAACTCGAGGATGCGAGTCGCGGGAACCGGCGCGACCAGCGTCAACTACGTTTTGCCCGCGCAGACGGTGAAGCGAGTGATCGACGATCTGTCGCGCTATGGCAAGGTGCCGGGACGCCCGTCGCTCGGCGTGGTCATCGAGGATCTGCCGATCAGCTACGCCGTGTTCAGCGGCTTGCCCGAGGGCGCTCACGTAAGCCGAATGCAACGCTCCGCAGTCGCGATAGACTCCGCGACCGCGCTTATCCTCGGAGATATTATCACCGCAATCGACGGCGTCGCCGTTCGCAACGTTACCGAGCTCATGTCAGAGGTCAACCGCCGTAAAGTCGGCGACGAAGTCGAGCTTGCCGTCTGGCGCCGTAACGCCGAACTCACCGTCTCCATCGCACTGACCGAGTTCTGAGAACGTTTCGACTATATATATGTTTACGAGAGCTAGGACGCAAACTTTATGAGAAAAGTCTGCGTCCCCAATCCCCGTTGCCTAAACCACGTCCATCAAGCGATTGCTTTGCGGATTCGAGCGATTGCGGTCTTTTCAAGTCGGGAGACTTGAGCCTGACTGATCCCGATCTCTCCGGCGACCTCCATTTGAGTCTTGCAGGAGTTGAACCGCAGGTTGAGTATCTTGCGCTCTCGCTCGGTAAGGTTGCCTATTGCGTCGGCGAGCGCGATGTGCTCCAGCCAAATCTCGTCATTGTTCTTGATATCTCCGATCTGATCCATGACGCACAGAGTATCCGCGCCGTCGGAGTAGACCGGCTCGTACAATGAGACCGGCTCCTGGATCGCGTCGATTGCGGTAACGACGTCTTCGCGAGCGATATCTAAAGCTTTCGCGATCTCGTCGACGGTGGGCTCACGCCCCGACTCGTTTTGAAGCCGCTCGCGGGTTTGCATGACGCGGAACGCGGTATCGCGGATGGAGCGGCTGACTCGGATCGAGTTATTATCACGCAGATAGCGGCGGATCTCGCCTATTATCATTGGTACGCCGTATGTGGAGAATCGCACGTTCTGGCTGAGGTCAAAGTTATCGATCGCCTTGATCAGTCCGATACAGCCGATTTGAAACAGGTCGTCGGGATTTTCACCGCGCCCCATGAACTTCTGGATCGCCGACAGTACAAGCCGCAGATTCCCGACGATCAACTCCTCCCGCGCTCGCTTATCGCCCGCTTTCGTCCTATGCAACAGCTCGGTTATCTCTTCGTTCTTCAGCGTCTTCAACTTCGCGGTGTTCACCCCGGATATCTCTACTTTTCCCAGCACCCACTTCACCCCTCTTCATGCATTTGTCTAAGCTCATCGGCAACGCGTTCAAACATATCGCCGGATTCATTATTTCCCCAAGGGAGCACTTTCATACTGATGAAAAACTTACCGGACGATTTTAGGTTCTCGAAGGCGAAGGGCCAGAACTTCCTAAGGGACGCGAGTATCACGCGCAGGATCGCGGAGTCCGCGTCGATTGACGGTGCGGACGTTCTGGAGATCGGCGCGGGCGCAGGCGCGTTGACGGTCGAGCTTGCTCGCCGCGCCGCTCACGTCCTCACTTTGGAGGTCGACCGCATGTTGATAGCTCCGCTTAACTCCGCGCTTGCCGACGCGAACGTCGGCAACGTCACGGTGCTTAACCTCGACGCGCTGAAGTGCGAACTTCCCCAATTGCTGGACGCGCATTTCGGAGCAAGCTCGCACCCTGTGCTGTGCGCGAACTTGCCGTACGCGATCACTACGCCGCTGCTCAGCCGATTGCTCGAGTTACGGCGATTCCCCGTGCTGACGGTGATGGTACAATTGGAGGTCGCGCAGCGAATCTGCGCCGAACCCTCAAGTAAGGAGTACG
The DNA here is from genome assembly GCA_031280855.1 of Oscillospiraceae bacterium. Lineage (GTDB taxonomy): Bacteria > Bacillota > Clostridia > Oscillospirales > Oscillospiraceae > JAISJH01. Next base: position 7,087 of record JAITGH010000066.1, read on the forward strand.
GCGCATTCAGCGTGTTCGCGCAGTATCACTCGAGCCCGCGCATTCTGTTCATGGTACCGCCGAGCGCATTCGTCCCGCGTCCGAAGGTGCACTCCGCCGTAGTGAGGCTGGACGCGCCGCCGCGCTCCGTCGAGGCGCACGCGCCCGATCTCTTGCCGCCTGACGAGGCGCACATGTTCCGGATTGTTCGAGCGGCGTTCCAACAGCGGCGCAAGACTTTGCAGAACGCGCTGTGCTCCGCGCTTGGCATAGAGAAGGCTCGAGTCGCGGACGCGCTGACGGTACTCGGGCACCCGCCCGACGCTCGAGGCGAGACGCTCTCGGTCGCTGAGTTCATCGCGCTCGCAGATACGCTGAAGCGTGAGTAACCCAAAGCGGCGCATAGTTGCTCCGCACTATGGGCCGCCTCACGACTTGTTGATGGTAATTTGACCTAAAACTTCATGTTACAGCTTCACGCTGAACATACACGCGGTGCTCGGATTGCTGTAGCCGTTGAGAAACACCTCTCATCGAACTTGCGGTAAATCGTCAATACTTCGTCCCCGCTGATTTCCCAGCTGTCTTTTTCTGTGTCCAACTCAACCTCTTTGCCGACTAACCGCATTGCAGGCATAGTGATATACTCAAAGCTGTCCACTTGGAAGCCGTCTTGCTGATGTTTCACCATATCCGGCATAAACAGCGTCCACTGCACCTGGGCGTCGCAGTCTTTCAGCCGATTGACATAGCCGGTGAAATCCTGATTGTCCGTCCCGAACGCTCCCGTTTGGTTTCCCGCGATTATTTTGCGGACGTCGCGCTCCCGCATTACGGAGAAGTCCGCGAACACACGCGATACGGTCTCGCTCAGCCGCTCGTCTGCCGTAACGCCGGACAGCTCCGCGTCGAACCTGTCGAGTGCCTTGAAAACGGCTTCGTTCACCACGCCGGACGACTCGAGTTCCTTGAGCCGCGACCGCAATTTCGCGTTCTGCTCCTTGAATCGGGCGAGAACTCCGTGAATAGAAATATTGATAGTCAGAGGGTGGAAGAATTTCGCCGTTCCGCGCCGAATCTTTGATGGCGGCATACCGTGGAACCGCGTGAACGCTTTGGAGAAGCTCTCCCGAGAGTCGTACTGATAGCGCGTCGCAACGTCGGCAATCTTGCCGCCCACGACGCCTTGCCACTTCTCGTCGTTCTCGGCTACCGCGACCTTGGCGGCGTGGTGGAGCGCCTGAGCCTCGTCGTGGCGAGCCTTGGAGCGCAGCCGCTCCAGCTCCCGGAACTCCGGCGTCGCCGTTATGCTCCGATACGCGCCGATTGCCTGCTTCATTA
>JAITGH010000072.1 GCA_031280855.1 Oscillospiraceae bacterium
TCTCGGCTCGGATTGCAAGCTTTTTTTGTTAAAAATTTCGAAAAAATTGCGTCACATCGATTGAACGCCTGTACTATGCGGCTTCATGCGATGCTTGAGCAAACCGCTATGTTTACACGGTGTTCAGTGCGCCGACTCTCGGACGTGCGGCAACCTCCGCATACCGATTTGGTGCGGAGGTCGCGATTGCAGAGGCTCGTGCGAGCTTACTACGCCATCAGCAGTTCCATGACCGCCTTTTGAGCGTGGAGGCGATTCTCCGCCTCGTCGAAGATTTCCGTCGCGTGAGCCTCGAAGACTTCCTCGGTGATCTCCTCGCCATGGTGCGCGGGAAGGCAGTGCTGAACCATCGCGGAGTTCGTCACCTTCATCAGCTCGGAGTTGACGCAGAATCCGGCGAACGCCTTCTTGCGAGCGGCTGTCTCCTTCTCTTGCCCCATGCTAGCCCAAACGTCGGTGAATACGACGTCCGCGCCCTCCGCGGCCTTCTTCGGATCAGCGGTGAGCGTGAAGTCGCCTCCGGCGTGCAGCGCGAACTCCAGCGACTTCGCCCCGGGCTCATACCCCTCCGGGCACGCGACGGAGACGCTCATCCCGCACTTCAACCCGCCGATGATCAGCGCGTTCGCCATGTTGTTTCCATCGCCGATATAGCAGAGCTTCAGCCCGGACAGTTTCTTGAACCGCTCCCGCACCGTCATGAGATCCGCAAGCACCTGGCACGGGTGCGATTGGTCGCTAAGCCCGTTGATGACGGGGACGGAGCTCCACTCCGCAAGCTGATCTACCGTCTCCTGCGCGTATGTACGGATCATGATGCCGTTGCAGTAGCGCGACAGCACTCGAGCGGTGTCCTGAATCGGCTCGCCGCGTCCGATCTGGCTATCCGCGTTGCTGAGGAAGATCGCGTGACCGCCAAGCTGATACATCCCGACCTCAAAGCTTACTCGCGTTCGTGTGGAGTTCTTCTCGAAGATCATTGCGAGCGTCTTGCCCTTAAGCGGGTGACGCATGACGCCTTGCCGTTGTTCGAGCTTAAGCGCATCGGCGAGATTGAGGATCCGCTCGATGTCCTGACCGCTGAGGTCCATCATCTTGAGGAGGTGTTTCATGGGGGTACGTCCTTTCGATAAGAAAATGTCCTGTAAAGATCTATTATACCACACTTCGACCGAAATGTCAAGTACTTTTTTCGAGAATATCAAAGAAAATTTTTCCGATTCGTGTAAACCCCGCGACGCCGCTATTTCCGCGTATTTCCAAGCGAATAACTTAAGCGAATAACTTGACATAACGGTAAAAGTGTGGTATAATAGGGTAGTGCCTTGATGACCGTTCGCTTGCCCGCTACCTCGTTATACTCGCGCTGTGACAATTTTTGACAATATCCGCTGTTTGGAGGGTTACATAAGTGAAGATTACGCACTATCACCCGGATTCGGAGTTCGCAGCATGATCGCGCAGTCGCATACCGCGTGTTTCAGCGGACACCGCGATATCCCGGCGGAGCGGATCCCGAAACTTCGGGAGTCGCTGGAGAAGCAAATCCTCTACCTCTCCGAGAAGGGCGTCACGACGTTCCTCGCAGGAGGCGCCAGAGGCTTCGACGCGCTCGCCTCCGCCGCCGTCATTCACCTGCGGGCGTCTAACCCCGCGCTGAAGCTTATTCTCGTTCTCCCATGTCCGAAGCAGGACGCGAAATGGTCGGAGCTTGACCGCGAGCTTCACGCCGAGATTAAACGCAAGGCCGACGGCATCATTACACTATTCGACGAATACGTCGAGGGCTGTATGCAGGCTCGAAACCGCTATATGGTCGACAACAGCATCGTGTGCGTCGCGTACCTGACGCGTAAGGCGGGAGGCGGAACGTACCATACCGTGCGGTATTGCAAGCGGCAGGGCGTGCTGGTCGTCGAACTCTAAGCGTACTAACTGAAGGGATCAGAGATACATGAAAAAGAGAATCGCGTCGCTGGTACTCGCGCTGGCGATAATCGCGCACTTTACGCTGTTTTTTGCCAATTGCGGGATTAGCCTCGGCGGCGGAGTCGAGCTTGCGCAGGGCGTACACTATATCGGAGATCGCCGCCAGAGCGAGAACTACTTCGTCTATACGCCGAACTCGTACGTGCGCCCGGTGGTCGCGTACGGTTCCAAGGTGATGAACTACGGCAAGTTCGACGCCATGGCGGCGATACTGGAACAGCGCGGCTGGAACGTCGTAGGCGGCATGAACGGAGGCTTCTTCATTCCTCAAACGTTCCAGCCGATGGGAATCGTGGTGACGGAGGGCGTATTGCGCTCCAGCGACGAGGGGCTCCACGCGGTCGGATTCCGCTCCGACGGATCCGCGATGTTCGGCGATCCGAAGCTGACGATGAACGTCACGATTGACGGCGGCGAGTTCCCAATCGAGTACTACAACAAGCTTCGCGAGGGCGGGTTCACACTGTTCAGCTCGGACTTCTCAACATCGACGCGAAGTAAGGCCGCAGGTCGCGACGCGATCCTATCTCCGGCGTTCAGCGGTGAGCTTAAACTGAACGGTACATACGAGTTCGCGGTGCGAGAGATCAAGCATAACGCGGGCGCGGTAGACATAGCGGACGGCGAGTACATACTGTCGCTGGGCGACGTCGCGGACGCTCCGCTTCAGGACGCGATGTCGCGGCTTAGCGCGGGCAGCCGCATTACCGTCACGTTCACCGCCGACGCGCAGTGGGACGACGCGGAGTACGCGGTTGGCTCGATTATGTGGATAGTGCGCGAGGGCGCCGCGGTTCCGGCGGCGATTGAGGCGTGCCCGCTTCCGACTCAGCAGGTGCCGCGCACCGCGCTCGGGCTGCGCTCGGACGGGACTATCGTCATGTACACGGTCGACGGCCGGCAATCGAACCATAGCTCCGGCATGACGGCGCAGGAGACGGCGGATCGCATGATCGAGCTGGGTTGCCGTGAAGTGCTGATGCTTGACGGCGGCGGCAGTACGAGCTTCCACGCGAGGTACGTCGGGGCGCCGCAGGTCTCGCAAATCAGCAGTCCGTCCGACGGCGCGACGGCGGACGGCTCCGGCAGCGAACGCGCCGTCACGAACTACATAATGCTTGCGGCGGTCGTACCGGGCTCCGGAGTCGCGAAAAGCATCGACCTATGGCCGCATAACGCGACAATGTACGCTCGAGGCGAGAATCCGCTGGTACTGCGCGCCGCTGACGAGACATGCCGCCCGGTTGACATAACGTACGACTTCGCCTCGGCGGGGAAGTGGATCGGGCTGGAGCAGCTCGAATCGCCCGGTACGTACACCATCGCGGCCGAGTACAACGGTATGCGTGCCGAGTCAACCGTTACCGTGCTTGACCGTCTCCCGGAGATCGAGACGATTGAAGGGTTCGAGCTTGACGGATTCGCCGCCGCGTCCGCGAATGTGACGCTCAGCCGTGAGGTTAACAAGGATCGAGTGCGGTTCGGGCAAAGCTCCGCGAGACTCGACTACGATTCCGGCGGCGGGTTTACTGCGGGCGAGAGCGTACCGCTGAACCGAACGGTCGGCGCACACATGAGCTCGCTGTCGTTTTGGGTCTACGCACCGCCGATGACCGAGGGCGGAGTCGCGGGACTGGCGGTGTACTTTACAGACGGAACTTCGGCGGTCGTGCCGCTGTTCGAGGACAATCGCGGCATGTGGCAGCAGGTAACGGTTCCAATACCGCGTGTTGGAGTCGGAATAGTCGGGATTGGAGTAAGCGGCGGTAACTTCAGCAGCTTCCCGTCACGCGGCTCGGTATGGCTCGACCAGATGACCGCAGGAACGACCTCCGGCGTGGACATTGTTCCTCCGTCGATTGATACGATGTGGACGAGTTCGGAGCCGACGGAACCGGGCGACAGCCGAACCATGACGCGGTTCGGCGCGGAGGTCAGCGACAACCTCGGGAGCGTCAGCATCGTCGCCTTGACACTCGACGGTAAGTCGTTCCCCGTGCCCGTCAACTTCGACGGTACCGTGGGCGAGCTGACCAGCGAGGCGTTCGCAGAGCCGAACGACCGCAATATTCACCGCATCGCGCTGACCCTGTCCGACGGCAGCGGTAACCTCGTGCGCGAGACGCTTACGCTCACGCCGTCGGAGCTTAACGCGTCCAAGTTCAGCGATACCGCGAATCATTGGGCGGCGGCGTATATTGACTATCTTGAGGCTCAAGGAGTCGTAGGCGGTACGTCGGTGTTCAGGCCGGACGAACCCGCGACTCGGGCGGAGTTCGCCGTAATGCTGTACAATTGGACAGGCGCGGTGACGACGGAGTACGCGTCGCTCGTCAAGGATTTCGCGGACTCGAGCGCGATCCCCGCGTCGGCGGTCAACGCGGTCGGCTGGGCGTTTGCGAACGGCTATATCAAGGGCATGAATTCAGAGGGTGAGCCGACGCTGTTCGCGCCCAACGCTACGCTTACTCGCGCTCAGGCGATGACGATTATCGGGCGTATGCAAGCGTTCGGGCATCGCCGCGCAGACTTGACCCGATTTAAGGACGTCGACGCGATACCGGCGTGGAGCCACGCGTACCTTGAGGAGCTTGTCGGACGCGGGGTTATCTCCGGCTACGACGACGGCTCACTCAAGCCGAACGGGAATCTCACTCGCGCAGAGGTCGCGAAGATCCTGTACGCGCTGCGCTAGCAGCGTGGGAGATGCGGGACGCAACTCCCGCACGGCGCGTTAACTGCCGTGCGGGAGAGAAGGGAAGCGTTACGGACGCGGTTCTGCTAATGCAACAGTGAGAACGAGAGGATCAGACCCGCGAATACGATGCTGACCATCGACAGCAACTTGATGAGGATGTTGATTGAGGGTCCGGAGGTATCCTTGAATGGGTCGCCGACGGTATCTCCGACGACTGCCGCCTTGTGAGAGTCGGAACCCTTACCGCCGTGCTTGCCGCTTTCGATGTACTTCTTCGCGTTGTCCCACGCTCCGCCGGAGTTCGACATCATTACCGCAAGTACGAACCCGCACGAGGTCGCGCCCGCAAGCATTCCCACCACGCCGTTCACTCCAAGGATCAGCCCGACGATTATCGGCGTTACGATCCCGGTAAGCGCGGGAGCGATCATCTCTTTCTGAGCACCCTTGGTGCAGATCTCGACGCATTTCGCGTAATCGGCTTCGACTCCGGGTTTACCTTCCATCAAGCCTTTGATCTCC
>JAITGH010000078.1 GCA_031280855.1 Oscillospiraceae bacterium
GAGCCTTCCAGCCCTTCGCCCATCCTTTCGTAAGTCCGTCGACGAGATAGCGCGAGTCGCTGAACAGCGTGACCTCACACGGCTCTGAAAGCGTCTCGAGCGCTCGAATTGCGGCCGTCAATTCCATGCGGTTATTGGTAGTCTTCGGCTCACCGCCGCTTAACTCGTGCTCGGCGGTCTTGTATTGCAGGATCGCGCCCCAACCTCCCGGACCCGGGTTTCCGGAACACGCGCCGTCTGTGTAGATCGTTACTTGTTTCATAGTCACCTATTTGTGTATGTCTAGTATGCAATCGCGTTACGAGGATCCCACTGCGTCCAGAAGCAAACTAACGCGCTGCTCGAGCGGAGGGAACAGCGCGAGTTTCGCAAGCTCGATGGTGCTTGCGGCGTCTTGTGCCTCGCGCAGGGTCTCAAGGTCGCCTTGTAAGCTGGCGATCTTCAGTTCCGGAAGTCCGTGCTGACGACTTCCAAAGAACTCACCGGGACCGCGAATGCGGAGATCGGCCTCCGCGATCTTGAAGCCGTCGGTGGTTGAGCAGAAGACTTTCAATCGTTCAAGCGTATCCTCATCGCCGCCGCCGACGAACAGTACGCAGTAGCTCTGATGCACGCCGCGCCCGACTCGCCCTCGAAGCTGGTGCAGTTGGCTTAGCCCGAAACGTTCTGCATTCTCTATGACGATCAGCGTCGCGTTCGGAACGTCCATGCCAACTTCCACAACGGTGGTGCTGACGAGTATGTCAATCTCGCCGGATGCGAATGCAGACATTACGGCGTCCTTCTCGGCGGACTTCATGCGCCCGTGAAGAGGGGAAATTCGGTAACTATTGCCAAGTTCGTGCCGTAACGTGTCCGTATAGCTCGTAACGGTCTTAAGTTCAGATGTAAGTTCGTCCTCGATTGCGGAGCAGATTACGTAGACCTGCCGACCCTCGTCCACGAACTTCCGAATGTTCATTAGTACGCGGTCGCGGGCTTGCTCCCCGGTCATCGACGTTATGATTGACTGTCTGCCCGGCGGCAGTTCATCGATTACCGAAACGTCCAAGTCGCCGTACACGATCATCGCGAGAGTGCGCGGAATCGGAGTTGCGGACATTACGAGCACGTGCGGACGTTCAGGACTCTTCGCGGCGAGCGCTCCGCGCTGCTCGACCCCGAATCGATGCTGCTCATCAACGACGGCGAGTGCGAGCTTGAAGAACCGCGTATCCTTGCTGATCAGCGCGTGAGTGCCGACGACGAGCCGCGCCTCCCCGGAGCGAAGCAGCGACTTCACCTCTGATTTCTCTTTTGCGGTCATCCCGCCGCGCAGTAAAACGGGGCGGATCCCGAAGTCTTTGAGCAGCTTCGTAAGCGTGGCGTGGTGCTGTTCCGCGAGGATTTCCGTCGGAGCCATGAACGCCGCCTGATACCCCGCGAGGCATACCTTCCGGATCAGCGCGGCGGCGACGAGAGTCTTGCCGCTTCCGACGTCGCCCTGTACGAGGCGATTCATCGCTTTCCCGGACGCCATATCCGCGTCCGCATCCGCGATCGCACGCATCTGCGCGGAGGTCGGCTCGAACGGCAGTGACGCGTAGAACTCCGCATAGTCGCCGGCACCGAGTTTGTACGCTGTGGAGTTCTCATTGCGCTCACGCAGCACTCTAAGTGCGAGCGAGATTGAAAAGAACTCCTCAAATGCGAAGCGTCTGCGCGCCTCTACAACCTCTTGCAGTTCGCTCGGGAAGTGCAGCGCTCTTAAAGCTACCGCAAGATCCAATAGTTTGAAGTGCTGCCGAACTTCCTCCGGGATCGCGTCCTCGATCCCATCGTGGTCGACGCACTCAAGCGCGACTTTAACAAGCTCCGACAGTATCTTCTGCGAGACCGCCGCCGCCGCGCCGTATATCGGCACGACGCCCCCGACGCGCTCATACTCCGGGTTTGCGAGCGATACAAACTGCCGATCACGCCGCACCTTGCCGTAGAATGTGTACTCTCCGCCCTCGGTGAACTTGTCCGCCATGTACGGTTGATTGAAGAACGTCACCGTGAACATGCCGGACTCGTCCGCAACCGTGAACCGCACGATGTCCATGCCTCGCCGTATGAGCTTATGCTCCGGCGAACCCGTAACGATTCCGGAAAGGCAGACGGTATCGCCGTCCTCGGCATCGACAGCCCTCAAGACGGTCGTGCGATCCTCATAACGCTTCGGGTAGTGGAACAGCGCGTCACGCAACGTGTGAATGCCAAGCTTCGCAAGCCCGGAGGCGCGTTGCCGCGCAATTCCGGGAAGTTCCGTGACAAGTGTGTTCAGATTGTATGTCGGACGTCTTATCATGGTTGTTCGGAACCCTCAAAACTCGAGCTCGGCTCGTCCGGGCGTGCCCATGCGAAGTTCATGCGCATCGCGAAAAGTACGTCACGCGTATACGGATAGCGAAGCTCCAGCACTATAATCTTCCGAAGATCCGCCATACCGGGGTACGTATTCACTACGATGGTCGGAACCATGGGGATCAGATCCGGGTGAGACTTGCAGAACTCGGTCACGTGGCTAACGATCGCTGACTCGGTAAGCTTAAGCGTTGCAATCTCAAACGTGAGATCGCTGTCGAACTCCAATAACATGCGGTCAAGCTCGTCGAGAAGCTCCGCAGTGGTCAGCGACTTGATCTGAGCGATTTCGCCGGGCGTATGCGTATAGTATATGCGTATGTCGATCTCGTAGTAGGTTAAGTACTCCTTGATACCGGGCGTGATGTAATCTACGGCGAAGGCGCCGAGCGGAGTCTCATACTTGATGTGGTTCTGCGCCCTCGCGAAATCGTCCACGACGTTGCCGGAGTAGTTGTTAGTGCGAATCGTCCCGCGGTCAACGTGAGCCGAGACCATGCTTTCAAGCGCATCGCGCATTCCGATGTAGTTGCGCACCTCTTGAATGTCAGTCTCCGGAATCGTCACGTAATAGTCCGCAACGTACGGCTCCTCGCTGTAGTACTCGCGGTTGAACCATACGGAGCACGAGGAAAGAAGCGCAAGCGCGAGCGCCGACGCCGCGACCCTAAATTTGACGATTGATGTGTTCGAAGCCAACCCCGAGTACCTCCTTTGTCTCGGTCACGATGACGAACGCTTGCGGGTCGATCTGCTTCACGATGTTCTTAAGCTGAATGATCTGACCGCGTTTGATCGCTACCATCAGGATCGGGCGTTCCTGACCGGAGTACACTCCCCTGCCGTCAAGTTGCGTCGCGCCGCGCTTGAGGCTCTCCGTTATCGCTGACCCGATCGCCTCATACCGCTCGCTGATCACGTAGACGAGTTTGCCGTAGTTGAAGCCATAAATCATCACATCGATCATATGCGACGATACGACCATCGCCATCGCGGCGTAAAGCGCTCGCTCATAATCATTGAAGAGCACTGCGTACGTTCCGACGATAACTACGTTGATAGCAAGCAAGATCTGCCCGATGTTGAAGTCTTGCCGGGCACGGCGTACGAGTTTGGCGATAATATCGGTTCCGCCGGTCGTAGCTCCGGTTCCGAGCGCGATTCCCATGCCGACGCCGTCGATTGCGCCTCCGGCGATCGACGCAAGCAGCGTGTCGTGCGTCAGCAACTTCGAATATGGCGTTAACAGATCAATCGAGACAGAGATGAACACCGTCGCAATGAGACTGTCGACCATGAACTTCACGCCCAGCTTCATGAATCCGGCTGTAAATATCGGTATGTTTAGTATGATTAGCGCAAGCCCGACCGGGAATCCGGTGGCTATGTTCACGATCTGCGAGACCCCGGTTACTCCGCCGCTTACCAGATGAGCGGGATACAGGAAAAATGCGAACCCGGCGGCATAGATCGCGGAACCTGCCAGTAGCCTCACGTAGTGCGAAACGTGCCTCATCATTCTCATACCACTAGTATAACCCGAATCGTTTCAAAAATCAAGCATTGTTTTCGCTTCGGGAAAAGTAGGCGGCAATCGACACCGCGCACGCGTAACCGAGTACGACGCGGTACGCGTCGCTCCGCTCGCGGTCAAGCCGGATAACGGAACGGTCAACCGCGCATAGCGGCAATAACGCACACGCAAGCAGAGCGAAGCTCAGCCGCCCTGCTTTGCGTCACGCGCTTATGCGCACGCTATTCGCGGTATTGGAGACTGCGTTAGCCCGCGGAGTCTGTGGCCGTGGTCTCGCCTGTGGACTCTGTCGAGGTCGTCGCTCCCGCAGACGGCGACGGCAGATTCGTCTGAGCAGCCGCCAGGTTTGACTTCAGCGGATCCTTCGAGATGAGCTTACCATCATCGTTGAAGTTCATCGTAACAGTCTTGCTCATCGGCGCGAATCCGACCCACTGGTACGGGGTCGCGGGTCCGCGCTTCTTTTGAGGTTTACCCTCACCGCCAACGATCGCCAGCACTTCTTCGTACGACATGCCTTCCGTGATCTGCTCGTACTCTTCGACTGTGATCTCCTCGTCTTTGACCTCGATGGGTGCGCGGCTGACGAGCGGTCCTGCGCCTGATGCGTCATCGGGGTTACCGATGATGTAAGTGTTCAAGTTCGGCGGAGCGTGGTTAGCGTTACACGCGGCAAACGTGCCGATGATAAGTACGGCGAGTACGACGACCGCAATCTTGCGTTTCATAACTGACCTCCTTGATTCGGACTCAATCCAAGAGTCCGGTTGTGCAATTATTATATAACACCCGAACACGTTTGTCAAGTATTTGTGCAAAATTTATTTACTTTTTTGCGCTTTCTCGATTAAGACGCGATTGTTCGCCAAATCCAAGGAGATCATGACCTTCGTGCCATACTCCCAAGAGAGCGCTCGCCTGAATGCGGCGGGAACCGCGATCTCTCCGATACTGTTGACATGGCGTTCAGCGGTAACGACGTAGTCCGTCGGTGTCAGGTTCTCCATCGGGTTGTCCGGAGGATTCTCCCACCACATCGCAGGAACTCCAAGCACCAGTTCAATCTTTTTCGCTACGGCAGTTGAGGGCATTCCGATACCGGATATCAGCTTCTCAAGCGTCTGACGCGAGACCTCGCTCTCCACCGCAAATGCGCTCTGTGTATAGCCTCTATTCTGTAGCAATGTAAGAAACCAGTCGCGTCTTTCAAAGTTCTTGCTGTTTGCCATTTCAGCCTCCATGTCTTGACGTCATCTCGACAGAATTCGTCAAATAGTATCATTTTTCGCAGTAATCAGGAAAATTTTTACTTTTTATTGTAGGTAATTGTATCACATTCCATGATAGCTGTCAAGAACGTTTTTTCGGCAATTTTAGGTAAATCCCGGCGTTCGAATCCCTATATTACGTACTTTCTTGACATCGGCTGATACACGGTATACACCTCGAGACGTAATTTTTTATGCATCTCCGACATACTTCTCTCTTTTCTTCACCATATATCGTGCTATAATCAACGAGAGGTGATAAAAATGCGACAAAAAGTTCTGAATCTTGCGATTAGCAACATTCGACCGAACCCGATGCAACCCAGGCGTTACTTTGACCCGGACACGCTGGCGGAGCTTGCCGACAGTATCCGGCAGTACGGCATCCTCCAGCCGATCAGCGTCCGTAAGAAAGGGCGTGAGTACGAGCTGATCGCGGGTGAACGCCGGCTTCGCGCCGCACGAATGGCGGGGCTGGAGGTCGTCCCGTGTTTGCTGTGCGACGCCGACATGTTCGAAAGCTCCATACTTGCGCTTGTGGAGAATCTCCAGCGGCACGACCTCGATTACATCGACGAGGCGGAGGGGATCCTTCGGCTCATCAAGACTTACGGACTCACACAAGAGGAGGCAGCGAAGAAGCTCGGAAAATCTCAGTCTGCGGTTGCGAACAAGCTCCGCTTGCTCAAGCTCTCGCCGGAGATACTCTACATACTGCGCGAGTCCTCGCTGTCGGAGCGTCATGCGCGGGCATTGCTTCGATTGCGCTCCAATGAGGAACGTACGGAGGTGCTCAGCCGCATCGTCAACAATCACCTTACGGTCGCGGAAACGGACGCGCTCGTTGAGGTAATGCTATGTGAGCCGCCGGAGCCACAGCCTGCACCGGCGCCTATGGACAAGCCCGCCAGGCGCAGCGGGGAACGCTTCATCGTGGTTAAGGACTTGCGAATCTTCATCAACACGATCTCGCACGGGCTGGAGATGCTCAAACGCTCCGGGCTTGCGGCGGAGTACTCACAAGACGAGGACGCGGCTGCGACGACGCTTACCATCCGAATCCCGAAGCCTCGCCGATAGAAGACGAACGCCTGCACCGCAACGGGTCTTACGCTGTTTAACTCAGATTAAGACGCAAGAGCGCGGCTCACGATTCCTCGTGAGCCGCTCGGAATGAGGTGTGACGGTGAGCGTAAAGCTTTCGCTTGCAAATTGATCATGCGGAGAGCTGCTAACGCATGAACTGCGGCTGCGAAGCGTTGTCGTACAGCACGCGGTTGCGTCCCTCTTGTTTAGCGCGGTAAAGGAGCTTGTCTGCGCGGCTGATGATCTCGAAGAGGTTATCGTCCCCGGTCATCTCGGAGACGCCGCAGCTGATCGTAACTTTCAGCTCGTTGCCTTCAAAGTGGTAAGTGCGGTTTTGGATGTCCTCGCGCATTTGCTCCGCGATCCGGTAGGCGACGTCGGTAGTCGCTCCGGGGAAACAGATAAGGAACTCCTCGCCGCCGTAACGCGCAGCCCAGTCAGACTTGCGGCGCAGCGAACCTTTCAGCACTTTTGCGATCTCACGCAGGATCTCGTCGCCGCACAGGTGTCCGTATGTGTCGTTGATTCGCTTGAA
>JAITGH010000091.1 GCA_031280855.1 Oscillospiraceae bacterium
TCCACCACCAACATAAGCGGCACCTCCAACCGCCTGAACAACGTTAAACTCGCGGCCGAGGCGATCAACGGCACGATCCTTCTACCCGGCGACTCATTCTCCTTCAACGACACCGTCGGCAAGCGCACCACGGAGAAGGGCTATCTGGAGGCAAGCGCGTACACCGCCGCTGGCTCCGTTCCCGCGATCGGCGGCGGAATCTGCCAAGTCTCCGGCACGATCTACGATTGCCTGTTACACACCGGCGGATTCGAAATCCTCGAGCGCCATCAGCACTCCTACACCGTCTCCTACTTGCCGCTTGGGAATGACGCGACCATCGACTGGGGCTCGCTGGATCTCAAGTTCCGTAACGATACGGGGTTCCCCGTCCGAATCGACGCGACGGTTAAGGAGCGTAAGCTTACGGTCAAGCTGGTCGGCACGAAAACCTCCGACCTGCGTTATGAGACCGAGTACGTCGTGATCAGCACTACCGCGTTTAGAGTAGTCTACCGCGAGAGCGCGTCCGTCGCGCCCGGTGAGAAGCGGCTTGCCGACGCAGGCGGTACCAAGGGCTACACGACCGAGAGCTATCGCCTGATCTACGCCGCCGACGGCACGTTGCTGGAGCGCGTGTTCCTCCACCGCGACGTCTATCGCCCTCACAACACCGTGTACCACGTCGCCCCCGGCAGTCTTGATGAGACCGGCGCGTTGAAGCCCTTGCCCGAGGCTACGCCCGAGGCAACGCCTGAGGCTACGCCCGAGGCAACGCCCGAGGCTACGCCCGAGGCAACGCCCGAGGCTACGCCCGAGGCTACGCCCGAGGCTACGCCCGAGGCAACGCCCGAGGCTACGCCCGAGGCTACGCCCGAGGCTACGCCCGAGGCTACGCCCGAGGCAACGCCCGAGGCAACGCCCGAGGCAACGCCCGAGGGCTGACGCGGGAAAATTTCGCAAATTGTAAAAAAAGACTTGACAAACTATGCTGAAATGAGATACAATACTACGGACTAATGATTACGGAGGACTTACGATGTTCAGGACATATCAGCCGAAGAAGCGCCAACGCTCCAAGGAGCACGGGTTCCGCAAACGGATGTCGACCCGCAACGGTCGCAAGGTGCTGGCGCGCCGACGCGCCAAAGGCCGCGCCAAACTAAGCGCGTAACCGCGTTCTCATGGCTGCGATTACGCGTGCGGCTCGGCTGTCGCCCGTGCCGTCGATACGTAAGGACGGGGAGTTCCGCAGGATCTATCGTAAGGGTCACAGCTATGCTGTGCCCTCGTTAGTGCTGTATATAATGCGCCGAGCCTCCAAGCCGCGTATGCTCAAAGACCCGCACAGTCCGCGCTTCGGCGTAAGCGTAAGCGCGAAAGTCGGCAACGCCGTCGTTCGCAACCGGATCCGGCGGCAAGTGAAGGAGTTCTTCCGAATCAACCCGCCGTTGCTGAAACCCGACTGCGATTACGTCGTAGTCGCCCGAGCCGAAGCCGCAGGCGCGACCTTCGCTCTGCTATCGCGGGAGCTTCGCTTCATGCTCTCACGCTTGGATAAACGTACCGCGCCCGCGCAACCTCGCGCTGCCGCGCCTCGCGCTACCGCGCCTCACGGCTACGCTACGCAACCTCACGCGGAGGGCAAGACGTGAGGCGAGTGCTGATCGCGGCGGTGAGGTTCTACCGCAAGCATATCTCACCGCTGACCCCGCCGATGTGCAGGTTCATTCCATCGTGCTCACAATACGCGCTGGAGGCGATTACCAAGTACGGCGCGGCGAAAGGCGGTTGGCTCGCCCTCAAACGGCTCGCTCGCTGTCACCCGTTCCATCGCAAGCTCTCCCCGACCTACGACCCGGTTCCCTAACGCGACCCGGTTCCCTGACGCGACCCGGTTCCCTAACGCGACCCGGTTCCCTGACGCGAAGCGATTACCTGACGCGAAGCGATTACCTGACGCGAAGCGATTACATTACCGGAGATTGAAGGAGCGAACATGACCGATATAATCCTAATGCCGTTCAAGTGGCTATTGCTGGGGCTTAACGCGCTGACTCACAACTACGGGATCGCGCTGATGTTGTTCGCGGTCGTCGTGAACATCGTGTTCACCCCGTTCTACGGGAAAAGCAAGCGCGGCACCCTGCGTATGCAACGCCTGCAACCGCAAGTGGACGAGATCAAGCGGAAATACCCGACCGATCAGCAAAAGCAAAGCGCGGAGATGGCGAAGCTTTACAAATCGGAGAAAGTCAGCATGACCGGCGGCTGTGTCTGGATGCTGATTCCGCTGATCATCATGTTCATGGTCTACAGTCTCCTTAGAATGCCGTTCACCAAGCTGTTCGGGCTGACGGTGGAGCAATTCGCCTACATGCGCGACAACATCTTCCCGATCGTCGGTATGCAACCCGCCAGCGGCAACAACTTCTATGAGGAGATCCACTTCGCGCACTTCATGCACAGCAACTTCGACACGGTTTTGCGCAGTCTCTCGGCAAGCTCGAACCCGCTGATGGCCGACGCGTACCACACGCTTAGCAAACTGTCGCCGCAAGATATGAACTTCACTTTGATCGGGCTGAACCTGTCGGATTCTCCCAGCTGGAAGATATGGGAAAGCGGCTGGACGTGGAGCGCGATCGGGCTGTTCCTGCTTCCCGTGTTCAGCGCGGGGATCTCGCTCACGCAAAGCCTGATACAGCAAAAGATGAACCCTCCGGCGAAGGCGGACGGACAAGCGTCCACGATGAAGGGCATGATGTTCATGGGACCCGTGATGTCGCTGGTTATCGGGTACAGTATGCCCGCGCTGATGAGTATCTACTGGGGAGCGGGCGGAGTGCTTAGCCTGGTGCGCGACGTGTTCCAGACCCGGTACTATAAACGTCAAATAGACGCGGAGTTCGCCGTCAAGGACGCGGAACGCGCCGCCCGCGACGCGGATATCGAGTCCAAACGCGTCGAAACCGAACGCCTGAAATCAGAGGGTAAACTCATCGAGAATCCGAACGTCAGCGAGGAGAAGCGTAAGCAACAAGAGAAACGGGATCGGGAGCTCCGTCAGCGTCAGTGGGATCAGGCGCACGGTGTCCGCAAGAAGGACGAAGCCTCGAACCCCTCGCAAATCGGGGATCGTCAGTACGCCCGAGGTCGCAACTATGACCCGAACCGCTATCGGCGTAACGGCGGCTCTCACGCCGCACAGGAGGAACTTGAGAATGAAGCTGTTTGACATGCTCCGCAAGAAAGATCCGAAACGCGCTCCCGCAGATGAACCCGCCGCGCCGCAAGTCACGGACGCGCAAGCCGCCACGGACGAGTCGCAAGTCACGGACGCGCAAGCCGCCACGGGCGAGTCGCAAGTCACGGACGCGCAAGCCGCCACGGACGAGTCGCAGGCCACGGACGCGCAAGCCGCCACGGGCGAGTCGCAGGTTACGGACGCGCAAGCCGCCACGGGCGAGCTTGAGGTGCTGTACGCGCCGGAGACCGTGGACGCGCTGGACGACTTCAACGTCGGGCTCGCCGTCGCTAACCCGGGTGAGGCTCCCGAGCCGCCGGAGCACTTCGCCTCCGCAATCGCCGCCGACGAGGCGGATCCCGCCGAGCTCGCCGAAACTTTCCTGCTCGGGCTCTTGTCCCACCTCGCGATCAGCGCCGACCTCTCGTTCCAAACTCCCGAACCCGGAGTCCTAAACGTCGCGATTAACAACGCGTCCGATTACGGCAGACTGATCGGGAAACGCGGCGAGATCCTCGACGCGATCCAGCGCGTCACCAATAACGTGGTGAACCGCTATACCGCAAGTCACGTACATATCCGCATCGACGCGGGCGGTTACCACGCGAAACGCGCCGATACCGTTCGCGGTCAAGCCAGGCGCACCGCGTCCCGCGTCCTGAAACTGCGCCGCAACATCACCATGGAACCGATGAACGCGTTCGAGCGCCACGTCGTCCATGAGGCTCTGCAAAACTTCAACGGCGTGTCGACGTACTCGACGGGCACCGAGCCTCGCCGCTGCGTCACCGTGTGCTACGGCGCGGGAAAGGGTGGTACTCGTTATGGCTCTCGATAAGTTGCGCATGATTTTGGCGGTGCAAATGGGCGCCGACCCCGATATGATTAAGCTCGACACCGACATCGTCAACGACTTGGGCGCGGATTCGCTCGACATCGCCGAACTGCTGATGAGTATCGAGTCCGAGTTCGGCGTCCTGCTTACCGAGGAAATGGTCGCCGAGGTACATACAATCCGCGAGCTCATCGCCCTAATCGGCAAGGGCTAACGTACGCGGGTTTGGGGCACGATGTGACAATGTATTGAGACGTTAAGGCAGTGTGAAGCTTTGAAGCTTGACACGCTCCACTCGTCTCCTCGCTCCTGAACCCTGACTCCAGTCCCGTCACCCTCATCCCCACCCCCCCGCGCCTGACTCCTCGCGTCGGTTGAAAAAAGTTTGTGTAGATCGCAAAAAGTGCTTGACAAATCGGCGAAAGTGTGGTATAATAGGGTGTAGGTTTGAGGTTGGGCGGTCGAGCACGCGCAATCTGCGGTTAAGGCTTGGTGCGAGTCGGTGTGTCGGAATGGCAGACGATGCAGACTCAAAATCTGTTGTGGGTAACCACGTGTGGGTTCAAGTCCCACCACCGGCACCATGAAGAGACTAACAAAATGATACACGGCGGAGCGGCTCGGGAGGGTCGCTCCGTTGTGCTGAATGTCCGTCTTTACTGGGGTTTGAGCGGTTTTGTGAGCCTCTTGCACGACCTATTATAAGGAATGAATTCGGGAGTTCGCGAGCGATTTTGGCGACACTATAAAACGATGTATCGAGTAATAGTGCGGGTCAAAAACGCGCTTCGCACGGTCAATCGATGAGGTGTGCAGCACAGACAAT
>JAITGH010000198.1 GCA_031280855.1 Oscillospiraceae bacterium
GTATTCTTATCCCGTATCAGCGAGCTATTCCGAAGCGCGTGTATCTCCGCAACCGGGCGTTCCGAAATCGTCTGCATCAACCGCGCCAGCGCAAGCACAATGAACACGATGTTCGGGAAATAGTGGTACGCGAACGCGATGCGCGGTATGAAGATCCACGGTAACAGCTGCGACAGCCAACCCGCAAAGATCAGGTGAGCCGCTCGGTCGCCCTTAATCGCGAGCCGTACCATGTACGCCATCGCCGCAAGTCCCGCCCATGTGATAAGCGGGTTCGTGAACGCGCCGAACACCGACTCCATCCCATCCGCGTCACGCGGGTTGAACCACTGGAAGTACAATATCGGACGCGCATCCACGATCCACTGGTACCACGCGGACGAGTACGGATGCTCCGACACCAGTTCGCCGTGATAGCTGAGCATGTACTTCTGATTCTCCCATACCATCTTCAGGAACCCCATAAGCGTGCCGTCCCGCGACGCGCCGTAGTTCGCCGACGCGTACGGCAGATAGCTCAGGCAGTACACGAGTGCGGGTATCACCAAGAAGAACAGCACGCTTAGTAAGACAAGCGACACGACTCGGCTTCCAAGTCGGAATGACTCGTCATCGCCCGCTCCCGACTCCGCCGACTCCGCAATGCGCTTCTTCCCGAACCGTACAATGTGGAACAGCTTTACAGCCCACATCCACGCCAGCCCGAGCGCTCCGTACAGCGCGATCCACTTCGTCGCCGCTCCAAGCCCGAACGCCAGTCCGCTCAACCCCAGCCATAGCGCACTCTTACCCAGCGGAGCCTCGTCCGGCAGCGTCACGTACCGGTACATGAAGTAGTACATCAGCAAGATGAACAGCACGACTTCCGTATCCACCGTCCCGATCCGCGTCTGCACATAGTGCATGAAATCGCTCGCCAGCAATACCGTCGCGCTTGCGGAGATCATCGGCTTCCCAAACATGTTCTGCACGAACACGTACAGCGGAATCAACATTATGATCCCCAGTAACGCGCCCATGAATCGCCATCCGAACGGATTCATCCCAAACGCTTGGATCCCGATGCCCAGGATTATCTTACCAAGCGGCGGGTGAGTTATCTCGTACGGAGTCCGATTCTCCAGGTGCTCATACGCTGTGCGAGGGTGATAGATCTCGTCGAAGTAGGAGTTGTACATCCAGTCATCGGGATCCGTCTCAAGACCCTGCTCATCGACCAGCAACGCAGAACGCTCATCCGCCGCAGTCAGCGGAACCACGTCGAACAATTGCCGTTGCATCTCGCCAATATTGAACGACACCGTAGCGCGCCGCAGCACGAATTCGCCAAGCAGCATGTTCGGGTTATCGGCAGACACCCGCAGGAACCGCGTACTCGGCGGAAGCTCGGTCAGCTCCAGCTCGTGCCACTTGAGAACCGCGACCCAGTTTTGCTCGAACTCCGCGACTTCGTTCCAGTTGATTCCGTCGTCGGAGGCGTACAGCTTGTAGTTACCGGTGTCCACTCCGCTGAAGTAGCTCAAGTGGAACCCCTGCCCGATTGACGTGCCGACCTCCAACGTCAGAGGCTCGCCGTCGGTAAAACTTGCGAACGTCTGCGGAGTCTCCGTCGACCCGAGATTCCAAAACGCAAGTACCAAGTAGACCGCGATAATCACGACAAGCGGCGTCAGCGACTTAAACGTAAGCTTCTTAACGGGCGCGAGACCGCGCTCCGGAACCGGGTTCTTCTTCCACACCGTCGACGCGCAAATCAGGAACCACGCGCAGCACGCCAGCGTAACAATTGCGGGTATCAGCCAGAGGGATTTCATCTTATGTTCTCCTGTTTATCGTAGAATATTGTCCGCTTTACCGTTGCCATTCGAGCGAATGTTACCGAACACCGTCTTCAACGCGTGTCCGACGTTCGCAACCTCCAGTACCTGTAAGCCGTCCGGGACACGCACTTTCTTCAAGCTTTGCGACGGCACCGCGACGGCGCCGAACCCCAGTCGCTTCGCCTCCGTCAACCGCTGCTCAAGGTTCGTCACGCTGCGAAGCTCTCCGGTTAACCCCACTTCGCCAATCGCGATCAGCTTATCGCCGACCGGCAGATCGAGATAGCAGGAGGCAAGCGCAAGCACTACCGCAAGATCCGCCGACGGCTCGTCCACCGTCAATCCGCCCACCACGTTGATAAAAACGTCGCCCGCGCTCAGCCGCAGCCCGCCGCGCTTCTCCGCAACCGCGATCAACAGCGACGACCGGTTGTAGTCGATCCCGTTGAAGTTCCGGCGCGGGTTACCGGAGTTCGTCGGCGATACCAACGCCTGAATCTCCGCGAGTATAGGGCGCGAGCCCTCCATAAGGCACGCGACGCACGTACCCGGAGCGTTCATCGGGCGACCCGACAGCAACATCTCCGACGGGTTCTCCACATCGCGAAGTCCGTCGCCCGCCATCTCGAACACGCCGATCTCATTCGTACTCCCAAACCGATTCTTCGCCGACCGCAGCAGCCGATAGCCCGCCGTTCGCTCGCCCTCAAAGTACAGCACGCAATCCACCATGTGCTCCATGATCTTCGGCCCCGCGAGTGCGCCCTCCTTCGTCACGTGCCCCACGATGAACACCGCCACTCCCGTCGACTTCGCATATTGCATCAGCGACATCGTGCAGCTTTTGATCTGCCCGACCGAGCCGGGAGCGCCGTCTTGCGAGTCGTCGTACATCGTCTGAATCGAGTCCACCACCAGCACCGAAGGTTTCAGCCTATCCGCTTCCGCAAGCACGTCCGGGAGATTCCGCTCCTCGTATACCAGCAAATTGCCGCCATCGATCCGCAGCCGTTCGGCACGCAGCTTCAACTGACGCTCCGACTCCTCCCCGGCGGCGTATAGAGTCGGTACGCCGCGCAAGTTCCCGCACAGCTGCAATAGCAAAGTCGACTTCCCGATCCCCGGCTCACCGCCGACCAGCACGAGTGAGCCCGCGATCACTCCGCCTCCAAGCACACGGTCAAGCTCCGCAAGCCCCGTCGGGAATCGGATCTCATCCGCCGAAACGTCGACCTCCGACAGGCGAGTCGCGCCCTTCCTCTCGCCCATTCGTCCGCGAGTACGCTCACGCTCCGCCACGGGCTCATGCTCCGCGATCGAGTTCCACGCCTTGCACGCCGGGCATTGCCCCGACCACTTCACTGTCTCGTTACCGCACTCCGTGCAGTAGTATACGGTTTTCGGCTGCTTCGCCATATTACCTCCACACGGGCGAGCCTTCGTCGTCAAGTAACCTCAAGCACGGCAACCAACAGAGCCGCCGCAATCTTGTTGCGATAGTCGTCGTCCATCAGCAGCGCACGCTCCTCCGGATTCGATAGGAACCCGCACTCCGCCAGTATCGCGGGACATCCGGTGTTCTTCATCAGATAGATCGTGTCAGCGATAGGAGCCGGAGCCTTCGTAAGCGTAGGCGCGATCGCACGTTCCAAACTCCGCGTTACGATCCCGGCAAGCTCGAACGATCCCGGGTGCTTCGAATAGAAGATCTGCGCCCCATGCGCTTCGCTCCGCTTGAAGTTGTTCTGATGAATGCTGATCAACAGCGCACGCTCCGTACTGCGAATCAGCTTCATTCTGGCTTTCGAGTCCGCCGCCTTCGCCTTACGCAGGGTATCCGCGTCCTCCGGATAGTCAATCTCTTGGGAGCTTCGGGTAAGCGTCGCCGGTACGCCCAGCAATCCCATCATCGCGTCAAGCTTGAGCGCGATCGCAAGGTTTACCCCGCTTTCCACAACACCGCCGGAGACCGCTCCGCCGTCGTAACCGCCGTGACCCGCGTCCACGATGATATTGTACGCCGGACGCTGCGAATAGTACAGCGTCGCCGGCGGAGCCGCGCTCACGTTCATCGCATAGACCGCGATCCCCGTCAGAATCGCCATAAAAAGTGAGACTCTCTTCATACTGCATACCTCGTCTATGCTTATGAACCGTCCGCACCCGTAATGCTACTTTTTCAATCCGCCTGCCCGAGGTTCCTCGTCCGAACGCCGGAACATCAACCCGTCACGCAGATAGCGCGCCGCGTGCCCCATCTTATACCCCATCGCGGTGATCAGCACCGTCACACCAACCGCAGCGAACAGCAGCGGCTTCAATCCCAGATCCCACAACCCACTAAGCGGCGCAAGCAAATGCGCGTACAAGAAAAACGCTACACCAGCGTTAACCTTAACGTCGGTGCCGACCGCGTAAGCGATACACGCGATCCCGGGCAGCGACGCGATCGCGGACGCGATCAGCCACTTCATCGGGCGCGGAGCGTAGTGGTCATAAAGCTCCATATTGCGGTCGTGCAACGCTATCTGCCACACGTCGCGATACAGCTTCGCCGCGAAGAATCCAAAGCACAGCACGCTGATCGCCCACTGCGCGTACGGCTCCGCGCCATCCGGAGGATTCGGTACCACCCATCGGTACAACAGCGTCAGCGCAAGCATGAGACACCCGCCAAGCAAGTGCGCGAACAGCACTCGAAACGTGATATAGAACAGCGTGCCCTTAGTCGCGGACGGATTAGTGTTGCTCAGTATGCTCCTCTTTCCCATTTTCGACCTCCTTCTGAAGTGCGATCAGCTTGTCAAACCGCGCAAGCTTCTCCGCCCGAGTCGCCGGATCTTCCATCGACGCCGCCGGCGTCCCAACCCGCGGGGAGTAGATGAACGTGAACAGCTTCGAGAACCGTACCCGACCGACCAGCTTGAGCGTATCCTCGAACTCCTCGTCCGTCTCACCCGGGAATCCGACGATCACGTCCGACGACAGCGTAACCTCCGGCACAAGCTCCCGCAGCCGCTCGATCTTCTCAAGGTACTCACCGCCGGTATACTTGCGGTTCATCGCCGCGAGCACGCGGTCGCTCCCGCTTTGGAACGGCAGATGGATCAAACGGCGCGAGACCTTTCCGCACTCCGCAATCGCACGGAACAGCGGCTCGCCCGCGTCCTTAGGGTGCGACGTCCGAAAGTGGAGCGTGAACTCGCCCGGTAACCCGTCAAGCGTTCGCAACAGCGTCGGGAACATCGGCACGCCGGAGTTCAAATCGCGCCCGTACGAGTTCACGTTCTGACCAAGCAGCCAGATCTCCCGCACACCGGACTCTATCAAACTACGCGCCTCCGCTATCACCGCCTCAAGCTCGCGGGATCGCTCCCGCCCGCGCACGTACGGCACTACGCAGTATGTGCAATAGTTGTCGCAGCCGTACATCACGCTCAGCCACGCCTTCTCGCCCGGCTTGCGAAGCGACGGCAAGCCCTCAACACGCTCGCCGTCTATCTCTCTCGTTTCGGCAATTCGAGCATTGCCGTTAAGCGTGCGCTCAAGTAACTCGGGGAACCTCCAAAGCTCATGCGGCCCGAAAATCAAGTCAACGTGGCGATAGCTCTTCAGTAGTTTCTCCCGCATTGCCGGCTGCTGAACGGCGCAGCCGCAGACGGCGATCTTCTGCCCGCGCTTTCTGGTATGCACCAGATGACCGATGTTGCCCAGTACGCGGTGCTCCGCGTGTTCACGCACCGCGCACGTGTTGATAAGGATCAGATCCGCTTCCGCCTCGTACTCCGTGAACCCGTAACCCATCAACTGCAACATCCCGCGAAGCTGCTCGCCGTCCGCCTCGTTCTGCTGGCAGCCGTACACATCGACGAACGCAAGCCGCGCACTATCGCTCGCTTCCCGAATCCGCCGCATGATCTCGCGCTGTCCTGCCAGTTGAGCCTCACTAATCTTGGGAGTCTTCGTCATATCGCGTCACGCTACTGCGCCGCCGTCATCGGCGTTAGCCCCGCTCGGAACCGATATCCGAATCCCTTGCGCGTTGCGTACTCGCCAACGCGCTCCGTCTTCCACGCGTTGTAGTACTCGCTTAGTATCAGGTTCTCCGCAATGTAACGGTCGTACCGCTGCTCCTCCGCCGAGACATAGTACACCACGTGGTACGCGGGCGTCGAGTTACTCTTAACGTAGATGATCTCCGTATCGCCGGGTTGCCGAGCCGTGTCGAACAGCCAATCTTCAAGCTCGTACGCATAGTTGCCCTTGATCGCATTGCTCATCAGCCCGCCGTCAGAGTTTTGAGCGTTATCCGAACGCTCATTCGCAAGCGTTGCAAACGTGTCCTCAGTCGCGTCGCCGTTCCTCCAGTCGGAAAGAGCTTGCTCTGCGGTCGCCTTCGCCTCCGCCGACGCCTCCGTCGAGTACGAGCCATCCTCGCCCGCCTGCACCGAGATCACTATGTCGCGGAACGTACTGCGATGGTATTGGTTCTTATCGCGCTCCACGAACAGGATAACGGTGTAGTCGTCGCCCTCCGGGAAGATCTCCGTATCGCCCTCAGCGCGGCCGGCGGCCTTAAGCCAATCGGCGTACAGCTCATTCAGCGCGCCGGGCGCGACCGAGTCCCTTCGCGTCGCGTCAAGGTTCCGGTACGTCTCTTTCTCCGACTCGCTTGCAAGGTCATACACCGCTTGTCCGAACATCTCCGCATTATGAGTCGCCGCTATCGCGTTCACCTTGTCCAGGGCGGCGGCTCGTGTCGCGTCGGTCGTCGTGCCAACCTCCGGGTCAAGCTCCGCGACTACCTTGTACTCATAGAACGTCGTAAGATCGTAGTCGGTCGCAACCTCGTTATACTTCGCGTCGCGAACGTCGTCGGTCATCGCGTCGGTTTGGCGCTTGATCAGCTCGGACTGGTACGAGAACGCGAATACGCTCTTATCAAGGATCGACAGCAGACGTTCCTCCGTCATGCCCTTGCCGTAGGTTGCGGATAGGTACTCGTCGAAATCTTTCGCGCCGGAGGACGACTTAAGGTTCGCGATCTGAGTCGCCGCCGGGACGGGCGCGTCCTCACCCTCCGTCGGTACCGCGTAACCCTCCGCCTTACCCGCGTCGTACAGCATCGACAGCTCCATCAGCGTGTTCACGACCTTCTCCGAGAAGTACTCTTCCCACGTCTGAGTCTCCGTGTACTGCTGCTGCGACAGCGGCTTCGCAGGATCCACCATACCGTAGTAATAGTACATCATGAAAGTCTGATCGCTGTTCACAAGCTGGTTAAAATAGTAGTTGTAGTCAGCCGGTGAGTACGAGTGCGTACCCGCGCTCACCGCCGTCGTCGCGGTATACCGTACGGGAGAGTTCCACAGGATCAGTACGACGAGTATCACCGCGACCGCGATTAGAGTGATCGTACCCGCGTTTTGGCGGAATCGCTTCGCCCCCGCGGGCGTCGGTAATGCCGCACGCTCCTTCG
>JAITGH010000126.1 GCA_031280855.1 Oscillospiraceae bacterium
CTTCGACCGCAGTTTTGATGAGTCGAACGTCGCGACGCTTGAGGCGCTGATCTCCGACGTGCCCGATACGTGCATACTGGTATTCGTGTACAGCGCGGTCGCGTTCAAGCCGGACAAGCGTCGCAAGTTCTGGAAGAATTTGGAGAAACTTGCGCGTATCGTCGAGTTCAAGTACCAGACGGAGAGCGCGTTGACCGCGTGGGTCGAGCGCCACTTCGCTGCAGAGGGCAAACGCGTGTCGCGCTCGACCGCGTCGTTCCTCGTGCGTTATGCGGGACGCTCAATGCGCGTACTGGGTGGCGAGATTGCGAAGATTGCGGCGTTCGCCGACTCGCCTGAGGTTACGGAGTTCGACGTTCGGGCTGTAACGCCGCCGAAACTGGAAAGCGCGGTCTTCGAGTGCGCGGAATCGCTGGTACGCGGAGAGTTGGACTCGGCGGCGGCACGGTTTGCCGTATTGCTGGAGATCCACAAGGACGAGCTTCGCGATCAAGCCATACCGCTGATCGCCGCGCTTTCGTGGAAGCTTCGGCGAGAGTATCAGTCGCGGCTCAAGTACGGGCGGCGCAGCCCGATGCTGGATTGGAGCGCGGACGCGGTTCTGCAATGCGCCGAGGCTGACGTGCGGTGCAAAAGCTCCGGCGGCGATCTTCGTGCGGTTCTCATGGATCTGTTCACGCTGCTTCTCGCACGGCGCGCTATTATCCGCTAAGTGTGCGGTTCGACTTATTATCACGGAGGTTACCATGGAATACCAAATCAGCTTCAAACGTGCACGGGAGATTCTGCTGCCGTTTGGCGAACCGCGTCGAACGGAGACGGTCAAACTCATCGACGCCTACGGGCGAGTCTTGGCGCGGGACGTACTCGCGGTCGAGTCGGCGCCGTCGTTCGATTGCTCGTTAATCGATGGCTATGCGGTAAGCTCCGACGATTGTGCGGACGCGCCTGCAACACTGCGAATGAGCGGAGAAGTCTCGGTCGGGCAAGCGATAACGGAACCTCTTCCCCGAGGCGGAGCGATTAAGCTACACGACGGAGCGATGCTGCCGACCGGCGCGGACTCCGTCGTCAGCGTGTCCGACGTTTTGTACGCATATCCGAATGTGACGGTGATCAAGCAGATGAAGCCCGGCATGAACATCTCACGTCACGGTTCCATTCGACGCTCCGGCGACGTTATCGCGGTGCGCGGTACTGTGGTCACGCCGGAACTTACGGCTGCGTTCGCCTCGCAAGGAATCCTCGAGCTTGAGGTCTATCTCACGCCGGTCATCGGGATCATCTCGACAGGAGCGGAACTCGTACCCTCTGATTCCGGTGCTCCGGCTGTGGGAAAGAAGCGCGATTCGAATCGGCACGCGCTCGAGGTCGCCATCCGCGCACTTGGTTGTGAGACGTTCTTCCTCGGCATTGACGTTGAGGACGACACTCAGGCAATCGCCGACCTGATCAACCGCGGTCGAGGATTGGACGCGATGATCTCTACGGGAGGAACGGGCGGCGGAGAGCGCGACTACATGCCATCCGCGTTTGACGCGATGGGCGCGTTTACACTAACGTGGAGCGGCAGTTTCAAGCCATGCGGATCGTTCGCGTTCGCAACCCTTGGTATCACGCCGCTGATTGCGTTACCGGGCGACACGTCGAACGCGCTGATGCTGTTCCGCGCAATAGTGGCTCCGCTGCTTCGTAAGATGCGCGGGCTTCCCAACCCCTATAACGAGACGCTGCCCGCAAGGCTCGAGGGTCGAGCCATTGCGGCGGGCGAGTTTATGGAACTTGTGCCGTGCACTCTGTCGATCGCGACCGGCGAAGCGATTGCGACTCCGACCGATGGCATATACGACGCGCTCGCGCTCATCGAACCGGGCAGAGTTGCAAATATCGGAGACTCGGTAAGCGTGCTGCAAGTCTAAGCGGCAATGTAACGCGGGAGTGAGGACTTACGTCCTCGCTCCCGCGTCCGCTTCCATGAATTTGGTGTAAACTTCCTCGCCAACGCACTCTCGCGCATACTTGCACCACTTGATACAGCTCTGTTCGTCATTGTAGGCGATGAACCCGCAATCGCAGACTACATGCGTATCGATTGAGAAGATCTCAATCTCGCGCCCGCACTCCGGGCAGATCTTCTCGGTTATTGTCGGAGTGCCCTTCAACTTCGCCGCACCGGGACATCCGTAGATTGCCGCCATCTCAGTTAACCTCCGTCACGATGATCTCAACCGGGATTTGCTTCCCGGATTTCTCAACCGCCGACTCGACCATGCGCACTAAGCCGCTGCAGCACGGTACGCTCATGCGGTGCACCGTTATGCCCGTTATCGGATTGCCGGAGACGATCTGAGCAAGCTTATCGGAATAGTCAATGCCGTCCAACTTCGGACACCCGATCAGAAGCGGACTTCCGAGTTCCGTCGAGCCTCTGAACCCGACGCAGTCGGCGGCGACCGTCAACCGTCCTCGGAACGTCGGCGATTGCGTGCCGGTAAGCTTAATCTGAATCGGCCAGTTTCGAGCTTTCGGGGCGCCAACTCCGTTGAAGTCGGCTGCCTCGCGTTCCTCAAATGTGATCGCGCCTTGAGGACACGCGGGCAAGCAATCGCCCATGCCGTCGCAGTAGTCGTCGCGCAGCAGACGCGCCTTCCCGCGCACTATGCCAATCGCGCCCTCGTGACACGCGTTCGAGCACAAGCCGCAACCGTCGCACTTCGCCTCGTCGATCTTGATCATTTTCCGTTTCATGTCAGTTACCTCCTTGGTTATCTGGATCCAGTATACCTCGAGTCAAACGGCAAGTCGGTTGTAATTCCAACGCAATCGTCAGTATGGGCAACTTTTTTCGATAATTTGTTTTACGCATACTGTTGACGATAGCTGTATACTTGTGGTATAATGAGCACGTATGGAACAGACGTCTAACTTCGTGCATTTGCACGTTCATAGCGAATACAGCTTGCTGGACGGCTTCTGCCGAACGGAGAAGCTGGTGGAGCGAATCAAGTCGCTCGGACAGCCGGCTATCGCGGTAACGGATCACGGAGCGATGTACGGCGCGGTCGGATTCTTCAAGGCTGCGAAAGCTGCCGGAGTCAAACCCATCATCGGGTGCGAGGTTTACGTCGCGCCGCGCTCGCGTTTCGATAGGGAGCACGGCGTCGACAACAACTACTTCCATCTCGTACTCCTATGCAAGAACGAGACCGGATATAAGAACCTCTCTTACATCGTCAGCCGCAGTTTCACAGAGGGCTTCTATATCAAGCCGCGCATTGACCTTGA
Source organism: Oscillospiraceae bacterium (assembly GCA_031280855.1). Taxonomy (GTDB): domain Bacteria; phylum Bacillota; class Clostridia; order Oscillospirales; family Oscillospiraceae; genus JAISJH01. The sequence goes on from JAITGH010000126.1 coordinate 3,286, forward strand.
GCTGCTTTACGGTCATTGCGAAGGATTGATCGCGCTCTCAGCGTGTATTGCGGGGCAGATCCCGCAGCTGATCCTCAGCGGGCGCTACGACGCCGCAAAGGCGCACTCGCTGGAGATGCTGTCGCACTTCGGTCACGGCAACTATTACCTGGAACTTCAGAACCACGGGCTTGAGTCTCAACTGCGGGTTAACTCCGCACTTGAACGGATCAGCCGGGAGACCGGAATCCCGCTTGTCGCGACTAACGACGCGCACTACGTCAACGCTTCGGATGCGGACGCTCAAGACGTGCTCATGTGCATTCAAACTCAGACGACGGTTGACGAGCCCAAGCGCATGAGGCTCGAGCCTTTCGGCGAGTATTACATCAAAACCGAGTCTCAAATGCTCGAGCTTTTCCCTGATCACCCGGAAGCGATCGCGAACTCCGTGAAGATCGCTGAGATGTGCAACTTCGAGTTCGAGTTCGGGAAGTACCATTTCCCGGAGTTCGAGCTTCCAATCGGGGAGTCTGACGCGCCATCGTACTTGCGGAAGCTCTGCCTTGAGGGGCTAACGGCGCGTTACGGAGACTCGGCACAGCTTTACACGGAGAGACTCGATTACGAGCTGTCCGTCATTGGCTCGATGGGATTCACCGATTACTTCCTGATCGTAGGCGATTTCATCTCGTATGCGAAGCGAAACGGTATCGCCGTCGGACCCGGCAGAGGCTCCGCACCGGGCAGTATCGTCGCCTATTGCCTTGGGATTACGGGCATCGACCCGATGCGGTACGAGTTGCTGTTTGAGCGATTCCTCAACCCGGAGCGAGTCTCCATGCCGGACATCGACATCGACTTCTGCGTCAACCGCCGCGGCGAGGTGATCGACTACGTCGCTGCGAAGTACGGCAAGGATCGCGTCGTCCAGATCGCGACGTTCGGAACGCTTGCGGCTAGAGCGGCGATTCGAGACGTTGCGCGTGCGCTCGGCTTTACCTATGCGGAGGCGGACGAGGCCGCGAAGCAAATCCCGTCGACGCTTAACGTCAAGCTTGCGGACGCGCTGCGGCTCTCACAGCCGCTTGGAGAGCTATACGGCAAGGACGACCGATTCAAGCGGCTGTTCGATACCGCCGTCGCGCTGGAGGGTATGCCGCGCCACAGTTCCACTCACGCGGCGGGAGTCGTTATCACGAAGCTTCCGGCTTACGAGTACCTACCGCTCGCCACCAATGACGACATCGTGATCACGCAGTACACAATGACGACGATTGAGGAACTCGGGCTGCTCAAGATGGACTTCCTCGGATTGCGAAACCTTACGGTCATGGAGGACGCCGTCGCGCTGATTCGCCGTACGGAGCCGGAGTTCAGCCTCGGCGCAATCCCGGAGGACGCGCCGGAGGTTTACGAGATGCTGAACTCCGGTAAGACGGTTGGAGTCTTCCAAATCGAAAGTCAGGGCATGACCGGCGTATGCGTCGGCATGAAGGCCGTTAACCTTGCGGATCTCGCGTCTGTCATCTCGCTCTATCGCCCGGGTCCGATGGACAGTATCCCGCGATTCCTTGACGGTCGCCATCACCCGGAGCGTATTCGCTACACTCATCCGTCGCTCGAGCCAATCCTGGGATCGACCAACGGTTGCATCATCTATCAAGAGCAAGTTATAGAGATCTTCCGCACGCTTGGCGGATTCTCCACAGGTCAAGCGGACATGATACGACGCGCTATGTCTAAGAAGAAGCAGAAAGAGATCCTGGCGAATCGCGAGTCATTCGTACACGGCGACCCGAGCCGCAACATTCCCGGCGCGATCTCGAACGGAATCCCGGAGCAAGTCGCGGGCGAGATCTATGACGAGATCATCGACTTCGCGTTCTATGCGTTCAATAAGCCGCACGCGTTTTGCTATGCTATGATCAGCTATCAGACCGCGTATCTGAAGCGGTTCTATCCGCGAGAGTACATGGCGGCACTGCTCAGCAGCGTTCTCGGCTTCACGCCTAAGCTGGCGGAATACGTCGCGGAGTGCAAGGAGATGCGCGTTGAACTGCTTCCGCCGGACGTGAATGAGTCGAACGACGGCTTCACAATCGCGGACGGCGGCATACGGTTCGGGCTTGCGGCGGTGAAGAACGTCGGGCACGGCTTCATACACTCCGTCGAGCGCGAACGGCGTGACGGCGGGCGGTTCACCTCGTTTGAGAACTTTTGCTATCGGCTGGTCGGCACGGACTTCAACAAACGTGCGGCGGAAAGCTTGATTAAGTCCGGCGCGTTCGACAGGCTGGGGGGGAATCGGCGGCAGCTACTGATTATGCTTGACAAGATCGTTGACAGCGTCTCGATTGAACGCAAGTCGAGTCTCGCGGGGCAGCTTGACTTATTCGGGATCCTCGACGAGTCGCCGCAGGAGTTGCCGTTGCCGGACGTCGCGGAGTTCCCGCTTGGCGACTTGCTGACGATGGAGCGCGAGGTCGCGGGGCTGTATCTCTCGGGGCACCCGATGGACGAGTACCGCACCGCCGTGCGAGAGGCAGGCGCGGTCGCGCTCGGCAAGATTGCCGCGTCGTTCGACTCCGAAAGCCCAACTCACGAGATCGCCGACGGAGACGCGGTGCTCACCGCAGGAATCGTCATGACTGTGCGTTCGAAGATGACGAAGAACAACACGCTGATGAACTATGTCACTATTGAGGACGATACGGGCGATATCGAGTTGCTCGTATTCGCACGTGCGCTGAACGAATGGGGCGGAGCGATCCGCGTCGGGGAGGCGTTATACGCTCGCGGCAGAGTCTCGCGCCGTGATGAGAAGGCTCCGCAGATCGTCGTAGATAGCCTGCACGCGATCACCGCGCCTCCAAAGGTGCTCAAGCCGCGACCGCGTAGTTACGCGCCCGAGCGCTACACTGAGCCGCCCGCGTCCTACGCCGCTTCGCCGCAAGTGCTGTACGTACGGTTGAGCGGCGAGGAATGCGGCGCGTACGAGCACGTAAAGCACATTCTGGGACGGTTCCCCGGGCACAGCGATATGCGTATCCACTTCGAGAACACGAAGCGAACCCTCGGGACGAAGTGCGTTATCGCGCCTGCGTTGCTAAACGAGCTGACGTCACTGCTGGGCGAGTCGAACGTCGTCGTCAAGTGACCGCGAGACTACTCACACGGCAGTTTTCGCTGATATTTAACTGAATTTTTCTATATATGCTAAACATTTGCTCGTTTGATACGATATATAGTAACATAACACATAAAATGGAGAGTTATGATATGGATATCAAACAAACGATAAGCGAGATCCTTATGGAGAGCGGCATCTACGCATCGATGTACGATCTTGTGCGAGTCGTCGACGCGCCTAAGGGCAGATTGCTGGAACTTAAGGATCGTATCGTCACGGAGACCGTAACTAACTGCACTGACGCGCTGTGCTCATCCGCTCGTTGCAAAAACTGTACTTCGATCCGCGCATACTATACGGGGGAAACCAGCGTGAAGTTCGAGTACGTAAGCGGCGCGGTTATGCTGGTTATGTCGGTGCCGGTGACGCTTAACGATGAGAAGTTCGTCGTCGAGCTTATCAAGGACATCACAAGCAGTATGACGATCGATATTGAGGACGCGAACAAGAGCCGCAGCATGGAGTTCGCAATCGCCAGGCTCAACTCTATGGCTCAGACCGACGCGCTGACCTCACTCCCGAATCGGCAGTTCATTAACGATAAGCTGCCCGAGAACATAAAGTCATGCCTCAATAATGGCGACAGCTTGTCCGTAGTCCTCGTCGATATCGACTTCTTCAAG
>JAITGH010000158.1 GCA_031280855.1 Oscillospiraceae bacterium
CCTGCCCATGCTGATCATGAAGATCTGCGACCACATCAGAATCTGCAATAAGATCGACGGCTCGCGAATGAACATGTTGAGGACGATCGCGCCCAGTGTGACCAGAACAGACGAGAGCCCGAGGAATCCGAATCGGTTTTGGCGGAAGCTTTCGCGCATGTGCTTGCTGAATAGTGTGGACGCGCCTGCTCCGGCGATACCGGTGCGTTTGAGCTTGACGGGTTTGCCGGACGCGGTCGCCGCGCCGATGTTGCCCTCCGCGATTGCTCGTTTCTTCTCGAACGCGGTCTCCGTCGCGACAAGCGTATCCTCATAGTAATCGGGGTTCGACAGCAGGATGAACGCAACCATGCCGACCGCCGTAATCAGATTCAGCCCGAAGCAGAATAGCCCGGACGCAGTCGCGCCGTTCAAAAACGCCGTTATCCCGGTTGCCGTCCAGCCCGCGACCGGGATGTACCGCAGGTACGGCGACGCGATCACTTCCTCCAAGGCCGTAATCACGTTTCCCGAAGCGGTGAAGCGCACGATTGCGAAGATCACGCACGGCAGGAACATCGCGCCCGTGACACAGCGCACGATCAGCTTGCGGCGCGGGTTGCCGTTCGTCACGTTGTAGATCAGCAGGGACGCGGTCAGCGTCGTTAATACGCTTAGCATGAACCCCGCGAAAGTCAGCAGTACTCCGCCGTAGTCGATCCCGAAATTCGCCAGGGAGCTCGCCTGGAACAAGATGAAGAACCCCGCGAAGAACGCGGTCTTCGCCATTCGGCTCAGCCCGTATATCAAGACTTGGCGCGAGCTGACCGGCGATACGAACAGGAAGTTTACGTCGTTCATCTCGAAGATCGCGTTGCCGCCGGACAATCCCTTTAACACGCTTGATACGGTGAACAGCGTGACAAACGCGAAGAGTATCCCGGTGAAATAGAACAGCGGTGCGGGCGTCTCCACGTGGCTGCGAGTGATAAACGACACGAAAATTACCAGGACTATCACGGCGAGTACCAGACCGTACAGCACGAGTTTGCCCGGCTTGTGGCGCAGTTCTTTTAAGGAGTTCTTAATACTGCGGCGAACGATGAACGTTAGGGCGGTCACGCGTCCTCACCTCCTTCGGTTATCGCGAAGTAGATGTCCTCGAGCGTTTGCCCGTGAGGGAACTCGCCCCTATGGCAGACGGCGGCGACCTTCCCGCCCTTCATGATGTACGTGGAATCCCAGTTCTCCTCCACGCTTTCGATCATGTGAGTGCTGATGAGCAATGCGCAGCCGCTTGATTTGAGGTCGGCGATTACGGACTTGATTTCGCGGATACCGTGCGGGTCGAGCCCGACGAGCGGTTCGTCAAGTACTACCGCCTTCGGTTGAGGAAGGAGTGCGCAACAGACGCTGACTTTTTGCTGCATACCTTTAGATAGCTCCTTGCCGAGTTTCATGGTCTTGTCGTCAAGCTCGAACCGGCGGAGCAGCTCGTCGGCGGTCGGCTGCCAATCGGAGAGCCGGTACGCCTTAGCGATGAACTCGAGGTGCTCGTAGACTGTGAGCATGGGGTACAGCACGGGCATCTCCGGCACGTAGCCTAACAGCCGCTTCGCGTCGGCGCTGCGATTATCGTAACCTCCGACCGTGATTGTTCCGGAGAAGCGTAACAGCCCGCACACAGACTTGATTAGTGTGGACTTGCCCGCGCCGTTCGGCCCCAGCAATACGGTAAGCTCGCCCGAGTTCACCGTCAGCGAGATAGAATCGTTCGCAAGGAACTTGCCGTAACGCTTCGATACGTCTTGGATGTCGATCATGATGCAACCTCCGTAGATGGTGGTGTAGTTGGCTCGCCTGCGGCGATGAGCGACTTGGACGCGAGCAATACGAAGCCGCTTGCGAATAGCAGTGTTCCCGCGATTATCAGCAGTGTCTCGATACGGACTACGTCGCCGAGCGGCCCGAAGATCAGCATTCCAAGCGGCATCGCGACTCCGTTGATCATGCTTGATACGCTCATCACGCGACCCATGATGTGAGGCTCGACCTGCGTCTGCATGATCGTCATCGCCGGAGTGTTGAAAAATGGCACAGTCGCTCCGCATAGCAGCATTACTCCCAGGTATATCCAGAAGTTCGGGACGACTCCGAATAGGAACGTAGTCAGCCCGAACGCGAAGCACGCCAAGGTTATCGTGCGCATCCTGTTTCTGAATCCGCCCCAGATGGAGATTGCTATGCCGCCGGCCATCATCCCGATAGAGAAAAGCATCTCAATCGCGGTAAGCCGCCAGTAGTCCTGCCCGAACGTTCGAGCTGCCTGAAGCGGCGTAAGCATCGCCGCGGGCGCCATGCATATACAGAATCCCGCCATGTATAGCAGCATGAGCCTCAGCCACGGGGTTTGCATGATCAGATCCAGACCTTCCTTGATCTCGGCGATGTACGCCTTGAACCCGGACGATTTCGCCGTGTACTCCGGCTTAGTCACGTGCACACAGAAGAAGACGACCGCGATCCCGATTGCCGCCGTGGCAACGTCGATGAAGAAGATGTATTGGATTGGCAGGAACGTGACCAGCACTCCCGCGAGCATTGGCGACGCGAACATCGTCAGCGACTGCGTCGTCGCCTGGATCCCGTTGAAGCGCGCCAGATGCTCCGCCGGTACGAGCTGCGGGATCAGCGCGCTTACGGATGGTTGCTGGACTCCCTGCCCGAATCCTCGCATAGCGACGACAATCAGCATCAGTATGATGCTGTCGTGTCCCGCGTGTATGACGAACGCGAGTATCAGCGTCGATACCGCGATCGCTCCGTCCGCAATATTGATCAGAGTCTTGCGGTTGTACCGATCCGCCCATACGCCCGCGAATGGTGAGATTATCACCGTCGGCAACATCGCGGCACACGTGAACAGCGTCACCCATATGCCGGATAGCGTGTCGAGCGCAACATGCCACGTGATGGCGTACTGCACCAGCATTGAGCC
>JAITGH010000209.1 GCA_031280855.1 Oscillospiraceae bacterium
ACGATCACTTGTACGCACCATACATATCGGTAAAGTATAGAATCGGTTGGGCAGGGGTTTGCCCTTGAAAAGGCAGGACGCAGCATGGAATACAGGAACGCTCCCGGGCGCATCTATGACATTCAGGGTTACGCCGTCCACGACGGTCCCGGTATCCGCACTACCGTATTTACGAAGGGTTGCCCGTTGCGATGTCTCTGGTGCCATAGCCCGGAGTCTCAAAAGTATACATATGAACTCGGTTATCTCGCAGTGAAGTGCCTCGGGACTGACGTTTGTAAGGACGCGTGTATCAACGCGTGCCCGAATGGCGCGATCTCTAAAGATGAGCCGAAAAAAGCTCTCGACGGCTCCGGCACCATGATAACCAAGGCGAAGATCGATCGCGGGAAATGCGTCGGCTGCCTGAAGTGCTCGGATTCGTGCATTCCGAAAGCGCTGTACGCGACCGGATGGGATACCTCGGTTGACGAGGTCTTCGAGCGTGTATATAAGGATCGCGACTTCTTCACGAAGCGCGGCGGGATAACGATCTCAGGCGGAGAGGCGATGGCGCAGTTCGAGTTCACGCTTAACCTCGCCAAACGCCTGCACGAAGTCGGAATCGACGTCTGCCTTGACACGACCGGCTACGCGAAGACGGAGTTGTTCGCACAGATCATTCCGTACGTCAACCTGTTTCTTTACGATATCAAGCATATGGATTCCACGATGCACGAGAAGCTGACGGGAGTCGGGAACGAGCTGATCCTCGAGAATGCGCGTTACATCGCGGCGCACGAGGGCGCGCTTCAGGTTCGCGTTCCGATCATACCGAAGCTCTCGGACGGGGAGCCGAATCTGCGGGCGACGGCTCAGTTTTGCTCGGAGCTTGGTGAGGCGTGCAAGCTCGTACAGCTGCTCCCCTACCATAAGACGGGGCGCATGAAGTATGAGCGTCTGGGCTGGAAGTACCGCTTGACGAACGTCGAGCCTCCGTCCGACGCGTTCATGCAGTACGCGCTGGAACTATTCCTAAGCTACGGGCTTACCTGTCAGCTGTACTAGAGCTTGCGTCGCACGGCGCGGCGTTTAAGATGTTAATAAATTATATCGCGTCAATACCGGCGCGAGATGGAGGAATATATGGCAACAATTCACAGCGCAACACAGTTCGACACACCCGTCTCTGAGCGGATCAGAACGATTCAAGAGAAGCGCAAGCAAATCAACAAGGGACTGCGCTTGAACGTCGAGCGCAACCGTATCATCACGGAGTACTACAAAGCTCACGACAACGAGCACCCGATTCTGAAGCGTGCGGGCTACCTTTACGAGTGGTGCGCGACGCGTGAGATCAACATCGAGGACGACGATCTGTTCCTCGGGGACGCGGGCTCGAGTTGTCGCTCACTGCACTTCGATATCGAGCAGACCAGCCGCAGCTGGTTCCAAGGTTGCTTCGGCGACAGCGACGAGCGATTCCGCGCCGCTTGGCAAGTTCCGGGCAGCGTCTGGGTAAGCGATGAGGAACGCGCATATCTGCTTGAAGCCGCCGATTGGTGGGTCGGGCATGACATCGGCGCGACGGCCAGAGGTTTGTTCCCGCCGGAGTTCTTTGAGCGCTTCCCTGCCGGGATGGATCTGACGAATCTGACGGGCTCGTACCCCGGACACTTCAACCCGAACTATGAGCGAGCGGTGACGGTCGGATTCGGTACCGTGCGTCAGACCGCGATTGATAAGCTTGCGGAACTCGTCGCGAATACCTCGCACGATACCATTCGCAGCGAGCTGTTCTACCGCGCTATTATTAAGGTATGCGATGGAATGATCCTGATGAGCAAACGCTACGCCGAGGGTTGCCGTCAGGCGGCTAAGGTTGCGAAATCCGAGGAGCGTGAGCAAGAACTGCTGCGTATGGCGGACTCCTGCGATTGGATCATCGAGCACCCCGCACGTACGCTGTGGGAAGGGCTTCAGACGGTTTTCTTCTACCAGTATCTGATCACTGCGGACGGGACTCACTGGGCGGACTCCCCCGGGCTCATCGATAGCTTCCTCGGGCCGCTTTTGGATAACGACATCAAGACGGGACTGCTGACCCCGGAAAAGGCTCAGGAGCTTTGCGACGCGTTCCTGCTTCACATCGGCGATCAGATCATCATGTTCCCGAAGCCCAACAACGATATGCTGATCGACGCGCACAAGAACGGTCGAACCATGTACGATCTTCAGGGCGGAATGCAGAACATCGCCGCCGGTATGCTGATCACGCTTGGAGGTCAGAAGACCGACGGTACGGGCGACTATAACCTCGCGACCGAGATGTTGCTGCTGTCATACTATCGGCTTAAAGTTGCGGAGCCGAGCCTCGCGCTGCGCGTTAACAAGATGACTCCCGATCGGATCTGGGAGCTTGGGATCGCGTGCAGTAAGCGACTTGGCGGAATGCCGCAGTTCAACAACGACGATGTGATCATTCAGACGATGCTTGATAAGGGCGTCACGCTTGAGGACGCTCGGCGTTACGCGGTGTTCGGCTGCGTAGAGCCCGCGATCAGCGGTAAGGAATGGTCGATGGCGGCAAACTGCGGAAGCTTCGGCGGCGGAGCCGGATTGCTTAACATCGTGCAGAATTGTATCAACGGCACGTTCAAGAAACTTGAGGACTACGAAACATTCGACGAGCTTAAGACGGAGATTGAGAGCCACATCACGTCAAGTCTGGCGTACGCGAATCGGCTGTCGCACTATGCGGCGTATGTGTTTGAGACCGCGTGGCCTGTGCTGTCCGCGTCCGTCATGACGGAGGGTTGCGTGGAGTCGGGCAAAGACGTCTCGTGGGGCGGAGCGAAATACAACGGCATGGGCTCGATGTTCAACACCGTCGGCACCGTTACGGATAGCCTTGCGGTAATCAAGAAGCTCTGCTTCGACGATAAGAGCGTGTCGAAGCGCGAGTTCATGGACGCGGTCGCGGCGAACTGGGAAGGACACGAGTTGCTGCGCCAGCGGATCCTGCACGAGGTGCCGCTGTACGGCAACGATGTCGACGAGCCGGACGAGATCATGTCGTGGATAACCGGGTTCTGGGCGGACACGTATAACAATCTGCCGGGCGTGAACAACGGGACTCAGAATTGCGGAGTGCTTGACCTGTATTGGACGGGCGCGGGTAAGCGCACTCCGGCGACGCCTGACGGGCGGAAGACGGGCGACCCGCTGTCGCCGTCTGCGGATCCGTACCCCGGCTCGGTAAAGAACGGTCCGCTGAACTACGTTAAAAGCGTCGCGAAACTTCCGTGGAACAAGATGCGCTGCGGCGGCGCGATTAACCTGCGCTTCGACGCGAACTCCGTGCGAGGCGAAGAGACGACGCTGAAAGTTCGCGAGCTGATCGAGTCCTACTTCGCGATGGGCGGTATCCAGTTCCACTTCACCGTGGCGGATACGACGATCATGCGGGAGGCTCAAAAGAAACCTCAGGAGTACCAGGATCTGATCGTGCGTATCGCGGGGTTCTCGGCGTACTTCACTCACCTGCCGCACGATGATCAGGAGAACTATATCGCTCGTTACGAGCTAGCGGTATAGCAAGGGCGAAGCCCTTGACCTCCGCCGATGCGGGCTAATCTTCGACCGCCCTGACGGCGGTCGAAGATTAGTGCGGCTACCGCTCCCCTGCCCGCATGTTCACGATTTGCCCGGTTTGCGCGTCTCTGGGGCGAAGCCCTTGACCTCCGCCGATGCGGGCTAATCTCCGACCGCCCTGATGGCGGTCGAAGATTAGTGCGGCTACCGCTCCCCTGCCCGCATGTTCATGCTAGATGCTTGGTATCGCGGCGACGATAGTAACCTTAGAGTTCATGTTCGTTCTATGCAGCAATTACTTGTGGAAAGAACATCGGGGACGGTAACGTTGCAGATGCTCATTCGTCGCGTCTGATCTATTGATATGGCGCTCGAAAAAATTTTCACCGGAGTGAAAAAAACGCTTGACAAGCGTGAGCATAATGTGTATAATGGATGAGTCGTGCTGGTGTAGCTCAGTCGGTAGAGCAGCTGATTCGTAATCAGCAGGTCGCGGGTTCAAATCCCATCACCAGCTCCATGAAGAGACTAACAAAATGATACACGGCGGAGCGGCTCGGGAGGGTCGCTCCGTTGTGCTGAATGTCCGTATTTACTGGGGTTTGAGCGGTTTTGTGAGCCTCTTGCACGACCTATTATAAGGTGCGGTTCGCGGTCGAGCGGCAACGCTCCGCAAACAACGCTCGAAGCTCGGATGCACACCCCAAACGAACAATCAAACGGTATATCGTTTCTATCGTTTGAGCTTCGTTTGATTGTTCGCGAAGCCAATGAATTCGGGAGTTCGCGAGCGATTTTGGCGACACTATAAAACGATGTATCGAGTAATAGTGCGGGTCAAAAACGCGCTTCGCACGGTCAATCGATGAGGTGTGCAGCACAGACAAT
>JAITGH010000140.1 GCA_031280855.1 Oscillospiraceae bacterium
GCAGTTCCTCGGCGGAGAACTTGCGAAGCGCGAACAGGATCGCCTCCCGAATCCTGGGGCGGGTCTGAGCGACCTCGTGCTCCAGCTCCGCGAAGTACTCCTCGCTGTTGACGTGCAACATCATGGTAACGCGAACGATGTGGACGGAGCCGTCCTTGTTCGGCTTCATGTCGGTGAGGAAGTAATCACCGGGCGAGTACAGCAGGTCAACCTCCGGAACCTTCACGGGTTCAGCGGGCGCACGATCGCCCAGCAGTATGAACGACAGCACTCCGGTAGCTATCGCTACGACGGCTATCAAAGCAATCAGCAGAATCTTCGTGTTCATACGGCTAAATCCCCCAAGAACGGTAAACTTTGTAATTTGGTGTAAGCGTTGGCGACGGTCATTATACGTCGTGAAGCTTTCTCTTCGCCTTGTTGATCGCGTCGATTACCTCGTCGAAGCTTTCCTTGACGAAGTACTTGCGGCCGGATTCCAGCGAGATAACGGTGTCCGGAGCTGATTCGACGGTCTCAACGCGATCATAGTTGATCGCAAAGGTACTCTTGCCATTTAAGCTGGTCAATATGATCATCTTCGGGTACCTCATAACCCAGTGTAGCACACTTTTCCACTTATGTCAAGCTTTTTCTACAATTAACGCTTCAAGTTGACAAGTTCCTCTAACAGAGTATCGCTGACGGTAATGACGCGGCTGTTCGCCTGGAATCCGCGCTGCGTGATAATCATGTCGGAGAACTCGTTCGACAGGTCGACGTTGGACATCTCCAGTCCGCCGGACATAACGGTGCCGGTGCCGTAGCTGCCCGCCGTGGTGACGTTGCGCTCGCCCGCCGCAGGAGCGTAGTTGTACGTGCTGCTGCCCGCCTTATCCATGCCCGCGTTATTCGGCACCTGCATTATCGCAAGCTGCGCGATCGGAAGCTTCTCGTTGGTAATCTGGTCAAGCCCCCACACTACGCCGTACTGGTCGACGCTGATCCCGTAGTAGCCCTCGAAGTTGATCGCGTGCAGGGTCTCGTTCGCCTCATCTGTTGAGATTACGCCATCGCCGTCTGCGTCTGCGTCTGCTGTACCCGAACCGCCCCATATTGAAGTTGTCGTTGTAAACTGCGGCTTCATCGGATCCGAATACGGCGGCGTTAGACTATTGGCTTTGAGATTCGCTCCGGTCGCCAGATTTGCGGCATATGTCGGGTCAAGCGCGTAGCCCATGACGAATGCGCCGTCCGATGTTACGAAATACTGGTTGTTATCAATGTAGAAGTTCCCGACACGCGTGTACATGAACCCGCCGTTGGAGCCATTCGTAGCATTGCCGGCGGCGTTCACAATAGCGGGGTCAACGCCATTGGTATCGATGATGAAGAAGCCGTCGCCGTTGATCATCATGTCGGTCGGGTTATCGGATCGAGCGAACGCGGAGGTTCCGAACATCACGTCGATCGTGCCCATCTTGACTCCAAGCCCGATCTGCTGCGGGTTCGTGCCGCCCGCGCGCGGGTATACATTGCCGCTGTCCTCCACCGTCTGCCCGGCGGTACCGGGTCTGGAGGTCTGGCTGAAAATGTCTTGGAACACGACGCGGCTCGCCTTGAAGCCCGCAGTGTTAACGTTTGCGATATTGTTCGCGATTACGTCCATTCGAGTCTGGTGATTCTTCAGCCCGGAAACGGCTGAAAACAGGGATCTCATCATAGTCGGAGGCTCTCCTTACAATGTTCAGATAGTGGGTGCGGGCGCATCGCCCTCGGCGGGCGTCTCATCGTCTGCGGCGTCGGGTACTGCCGGAGTAAGCGTCTTGAGGATCTCGGCAAGCAGATCCTCAACGCCGGAGCCCTGCGTCGCCTTAACGGTCATAACTTCGCTTGCCGGGAAAGTCTTCGTAACGGGCTTGCCCTCATCGTCGGTGAGCGGCTTGCCGTCCTCGCCGATCAGGCGAATTGATACGCATACGACTCCCTGCTCATTGCGCGAGACGGAATCGACGACGCCCTCATACTTCAGCCATGGCTCGACGATCGCGCCGGGGTCATAGTCGGGGTTCGGAATCGTCGGCTGAACGGTGAACGGCGCAGCTCCAAGCGTTCCGTCAATGCCGGTATGCTTCTTGTACTCCGGGTTCGGAATCCAGTCGTCGACGGTGTACGCGTCGCCGAGCCTCTGCCATTGGTCATAGCTCCAGTTCGGGTTGCGGATCGTCGGCTGAACCTCGTACGGCTCACCGTCTCTTGAAGCTTGCGACGGATCGTACATCGGGTTCGCGATCTCCTCCGGTTGGAAGTCGGGGTTGGAGATCTCCGCAACGACGGTCTTCCCGACGAGGTTGTACGCGGTAAGATTCTCCAGCAGCAGATTCGTCGCGTCGGACGCGGCGCTTGCCGCCGGATCTCCGGCATCGAATACGTCGGTAATGCGCGAGGCCTCAAAGATGTGGTCGCCGATCTGAGCGTAGACGACCTTGTCCTTCGTGAACACTCGGTCGATTACACCCGCGACGCTGACATCGAGGTTATTCTCATCGCGATAGACCGCGACGGCGAACTTTCCGACCATGCCGTACGACGTGTACAGCGACATCGTCTGATTAAGCGTCTCCATCTGCATCAGCGAGTTGAACTGCGCAAGCTGTGCAATGAAGTCCGTGTCTTTTTGAGGTTCCAGCGGATCCTGGTATTGCAGCGACGCGGTCATAAGCTTCAGGAACGCGGATCTGTCCAGATCAGTCTTCGCGGTGCGCACCGCCTGTGATTTCAGGTATTCCTCATACGAGGGGATTCCGGTGGTCTGTTGAATAGATTCGGTCATACGCCTCCTACGCCACGAACTCCGTGGCTTCCTCGTCTTCGCCCCAGTATACCGAGTAGCCTAAGTTCGGCGTATCGGTCATTCCACTGTAGCGCAGCGAACGTCTGCTGCGGCTCGAGTCTTCGCTTGCTCCGCCGTGCGATGTGTCGGAGCCTTGACCGCCGAACGAGTCGCCCGTTACTCCGCTGTACACGACCTCCGCCGACTCGATCCGCAAACCCTTTACCGTAAGCGTCTCGACGAGCTGCGCGATCTGGCTGTTAAGCATACCCTTGACGTTCTGATCCTCCGCGCTTACCTTAAGCGAGAGACTGCCCTGCGAGCTGAGCACGAGCTGAACCTCCACGCGCCCGAGATGCGCAGGTTTCAAGTTCAGCGTCATGGTATCGGTATCATTGCCGTGAATGTACTGCGCGCTTTCAACGATACCGTCGAATAGCTCACGCACCGTGACGGTCTTCGGTGCGAGGTCGACGCTTTCGGCGAACGCCTCGCGAGAGTGCACCTGAGTCGGCGCAAGCTCGATCGCCGGTACGGTAACGTCGCGAGAATCGGACGGCGCGCCTTTGTCGGCGTCGCGGTCTGCGTCGCCGCTAAAGGCGACCGAGCCGTCGGACTCCGGCTGTATCGGCGCGACGCTTGTCACGGCGGGCACCGACTCAAGCGTTGGACTGTCGGGCGAGCTGACCGAGCCTTCGGGCGGCTTCACCTCGACGCTTTCAACGTCAAGCCGCGTGAACGCAACCGCCTCGGGTTTGGGACTCGCGGTAGTATGTAGATCCGGCATCCATGCCGTCGTTGTTTCAGCGTTATCCGGCGACTCGGGGAGCTCCGTCCCCTCAAGTACCGTGGAAAACGAGACCTCGCCGCTTCCCTGCGGCAAGAATTCGGTCACATCCGCGACCAAGACGTCGATGTTGGCAACAGGCAAACTCACAACCGGGTTAATCTCAAGCTCTTCGATAGTGATATCCGTCGAGCCGTCAGTTTGCGAGACTTGCTGCGTTATGTTGACCGCCGCCGCAAGTGCCGCCAGTCCGTCGTAAGACTCCGTCTGCTTCGGCTTGCTTGATCTCTGACGATCCGCACGATCCATCGCCTTCGAGAATCCGTCGCTGCGATTTCCGGAATCGCCCTGATTTACTCGTGGTCTTGCGGTGCGATCTCCGATTAGTTGTATAGGTGTCAAAAGAAACAGTCACCTCCCCACTTTCTTATATCGTAGACTTTTAGGAAAAATTTAGGGGCAAGTTATGTAAATTAATAAAAAAATGTAAACCAAATATAACCTGTCTGTAAACCTATCGCTTCCCAACCTCGACACACTAAACAGCGGCACGCGTTCCCCATACGCCGCCGCCGAGTTCCCGTATAAGCGCGATGCCCGCGCCTACTGAGCCGATAGATTCTCAACCAGAGTCTTCGCCGCGTTGAACCCCATGCGCGTCTGCTTGTTGTTCATCGCCGCGACCTCCACGATTACCGCAAGGTTTCGCCCCGGCGCGACCGGAACCGTCTGCAACGGTACGCACACTCCCAGTAACTCCGTATAGTCGGTGTCCGCGCCAAGCCGATCGTACTGGTACTCCTCCTGCCAATGCTCAAGATGTATCACGAGGTCAATCTGCGAACTGTCGCTTACCGCGCCCATGCCGTACAGCCGCATTACATCTATGATCCCGATCCCGCGAAGCTCAATATAGTGCTTGATCAGCTCCGGAGCCGCCCCGATCAGACGCGTATCCGACACGCGCTTGATCTCGACCGCGTCGTCCGCGACCAGCATGTGACCGCGCTTGACAAGCTCGATCGCCGTCTCGCTCTTCCCCACGCTGCTCTCACCCAGTAACAGCACGCCTTCGCCATAGCACTGCACCAGCACGCCGTGCCGAGTGATCGTCGGCGCAAGGTAGTCGTTCAACCGATAGATGATCTCAGCAGAGAACTGCGAAGTGTCGCGATCCGTTCGAAACAGCGGCACGCTGTACTGCTCCGCAGTCTCGAGGCATTCCGGATAGACCTCCATGCCGTTACAAATTACCAGCCCGGGGATCGAGCGTTTGAACAGCTCCGCAAAGCACTTCCGACGCTCCGCGCCCGGCAAGTCCTTCAAATACATGACCTCAACGACACCCATGACTTGCAGACGCGTATTGTCGAATCTTGAGAAGAATCCCGTAAGCTGCATCCCCGGGCGATTCAGCGCGGGGTTATAGATCAGCCGAGCCGTGTAATCCTCCGGTACGTATACGACCGTCAACCGAAGATCGTCCGCAAGCTGCTCGAGCTTTACGGAGTGCCGTGTCCCCTTCGACATCGCTGCCTCCTTATCATGTTAGTCACGCAGACGGCGCGAAGCGTGTAACTCGCACCGTCTGCGCCGGTATCGCCGCCCCGAATCTCCGGCTATGCCGCTTCCGTGCGGAAGATCTCCGGCTTTACCCCATCGGCAACGCACTCCTTCGTTACAATTACGCGCTTGATTGCGGTGTCGGACGGAATCTCATACATTGTCTCCGTCATGATATTCTCCACGATGCTTCGCAACGCTCTCGCGCCAATCTTCATCTCGACCGCACGATCCGCAATCGCGTTAAGTGCGCCCTCGGTGAACTCCAGTTCTACGTTGTCATAACTCAGCAGTACCTTGTACTGATTGGAGAGCGAGTTGCGCGGCTCGACAAGCACCTTGTATAAGTCGTCCCGACTCAGTTCGCGCATCGGCGTGATGATCGGCAATCGACCGCAAAGCTCCGGGATTAGCCCGTACTTGAGGATATCCGCCGACTGCACGTGCGAGTAGATCTCGCCCAGATCTTCCTTCTCGCTTTCGCGAAGCACGGTCGCGTTGAAGCCGATGGTCTTCTTCCGCATACGGTCCTCGATAATCTTCTCAATCCCGGCGAACGCGCCTCCGCAGATAAACAAGATGTTCGTCGTATCAATCTTGATGGTCTCCATGCCCGGATGCTTACGCCCGCCGCCGGGCGCGACCTGAGCAACGGTGCCCTCCAGGATCTTCAGCAACGCCTGTTGAACGCCCTCGCCGCTTACGTCGCGGGTTATGCTGACGTTCTCGCTCCGGCGTGAGATCTTATCAATCTCGTCGATATAGATGATGCCGCGCTGAGTCTTCTCAATATCGCCCCCGGCACTATGGTAGAGCCGAACCAGGATATTCTCAACGTCGTCGCCGACGTACCCCGCCTCCGTAAGCGTCGTCGCGTCCGCGATCGCGAACGGTACCTGCAAGATCTTCGCAAGCGTCTGCGCAATATACGTCTTCCCGCAACCCGTCGCACCGATCAGCAAGATGTTACTTTTTTGAAGATCAACCGCTTTCGCCTTGTCATTCTCGTCGGCGCCTTGTTCCAAGTGCATCAGCCGCTTATAGTGATTGTACACCGCGACGGAAAGCGTGATCTTCGCCTTATCCTGCCCGATGACATAGCGGTCGAGAAACTCTTTTATCTCGCGCGGTTTCGGTAGTTTCCCTTGAGTCATGCCGGGTTCCGACGGAAGTTCCTCGACAAGCGACCCGATCGCTTTCGACTTGTACGGCGACACCGCGATCCCTTCTCGCCCCAGCATCTCCACGCACTGATCCACGCACGCGTCACAGATGAACGCGTTGCGCCCTACCAGCAACCTGCGTGCCTGATCTGCGGGCTTCCCACAGAACGAACACTTAACCGTTGGTTTCAAATTCTCAATAAACTTTGCCAAGACAGTATCGGGACTTGCGAATCCGAACCCGGACATGCGTCCGCGGCGCATACCCGCATCATCCACCACTCCTTATGAGATTCGCCGCTTTATGATCGCGCACTCAACCCGGCAACGCTCGATGCGGCATTCGAGCGTCGCTGTAGCTCAAGTCGACCTGTTACGATCACGCTAATCGCGGGTGTAGATAACCTTGTCGATCAAGCCGTACTCTTTCGCTTCCTCTGCGGTCATGAAGTTGTCACGCTCGGTATCGGTTGCGACGCGCTCATACGGTTGCCCGGTATTCCCGGCGAGGATCTCGTTAAGTTTGCGCTTGGTCTGCATAATGCGCTTGACGTGGATCTCCATATCGGTGGCTTGACCTTGCGTACCGCCCGACGGCTGATGGATCATGATCTCCGCATTCGGCAGCGCGATGCGTTTGCCCTTCGCACCGGCCGCAAGCAAAAACGCGCCCATGCTTGCCGCCATGCCGATGCAAATCGTCGAGACGTCCGCCTTAATATACTGCATCGTGTCATAGATCGCCATACCTGAAGTTACAGACCCGCCCGGGCTGTTGATATAGAACTGGATGTCCTTATCCGGATCCTGCGCCTCCAGAAACAGGAACTGCGCGACGATTAAGCTCGCCGTAGTATCGTTCACTTCCTCGGACAGCATAACGATGCGATCGGTGAGCAGCCTTGAGAAGATGTCGAACGAACGTTCGCCCCTCGCGGTTTGCTCGATAACATATGGTACCAGACTCATGGCTATTCCTCCTTTGATTCGGTAACGGAGTTGTCGGACGCGGATTCGTCCTTATGTGGAACCTTATTGCGCGGACGCTTCGGAGTCTCGGCGGGCGATTCGGCCTGAGCCGCCGGAGCTTCAAGCTCCGGCGCGTCTGCCGTAGGCTCCGGCTCGGGAAGCGCGACGGAAAGCTCGCAGATGCGATCCGCAATCTTCCGCATCAGCACGCTGTGCTCGAACGCGTCCGGGTCAATGAACGTCTTCACTGACTCGGTATCAACGCCGTAGCTGTCCGCAAGCGCCGCGTACTCTCGCGTTTTGTCCTCTTCGGTCAGCTCGATGTTCTCACGCTTAGCGATCTCACGCAGGATTAGCTCGATACGGAGATTTCGCTCCGCTTGTTTGCGGATGTTCTCCTTGACCTCAGCCGATTGCAGCGAGAAC
>JAITGH010000054.1 GCA_031280855.1 Oscillospiraceae bacterium
CTATCGGCCGCGAGTGCGCCCAGCTTGCACGCCGCAACGAACAGCGCGGCAGTCTTGCAGCGAGTAAGCGCGTGCAAGTCTGCGTTACCTTCGAGATCCATGTACTGACCCGCGCATACCGCCGTCGCCGCCTCCGCCAGGATCGCCGTGAACCCGTCGCCGACCTCGGACGCAAGCTTAAACGCGAGCGCCTGCAACGCGTCGCCCGCCAGTAACGCCTGCCATTCCCCGAACGCTTTGTGTGCGCTCGGCTTACCGCGCCGCATATCGTCGTCGTCCATGCACGGCAGGTCATCGTGCACCAGCGTGTACGCATGCAAAAGCTCGATTGCCGCCGCAAGCCGCGCCGCAGCTTCTGCGCCATTGGCGAACGTGAGCGTAAGCACACCGCGAACGCGCTTCCCGCCGCCCAGTACCGCGTACCGCATGACCGCGTTCAAGCCCGGTTCGTCGGCGATCGCGTCGTCCAGCGCGGACTCGACCAGTTCGCGGTAGCTGCGGAACTGTGACTCGAACTCAGCCATTCGCGTTCTCAAACGGTTTCTCAACGGGCTCACCGTTCGCGCCCTTGATTACCAGCGCGACCTTCTGCTCCGCAGAGTCAAGCTGAGCCGCGCAACCTCTCGCAAGTGCTGTGCCCTCCTCGAATAGTGCGAGTGCCGCGTCCAGCGGCGCGTCGCCGCGCTCCATAATCCGCACGATCTCCTCTAATCGCCCAAGCGATTGCTCGAATGTCCGTTGCTGCATAAGTCCTCCATATGTCGTAGTATTACACGCAAATGTTACCGTTCACCGTACTCCTGAACCCTTAATCCTGTCTACGCAGCCATGCTACGTTTTGCGCTTGAACCGTTCTCCGCACTGCGGACACGTTATGAATATGTGCCCCTTACCTTTTGGTACGCGCAAGTTGTGTCTGCAACTCGGGCATTTGAAGAATCGGAACCCGGAGTCACCGGGCAAACTTCGCTTGAGCCAACGCTTCACCTTCGTCAGCCCGTTGATGAACGCGAGATTCTCACGGTTGCGAGCGGTCAGATTGCGCGATAGCGCTCGCACAGTGAACGCGGCCAGCAATACCAATTGGAACGAGCCGAACGCCGCCGCGATGACGAATCTGATCGCCGGGATGAACTGCATACCCATGCTGATTATGTTGACGACGATTATCGCTGTCAGCAATGCGATGTTCAACGCGTCGAACCCGTTGCGCCCGTGCAAGAAACGGCGAAGCCTGCTCATGTTTGTGCCCCTCAGTATGTGATATTATCGAAAACCCGGCGTTGCGCCGTACCGCTCCTCTATATCCGAGCGTACCACTATATTGTACACCATTTTTGTTACGATATCAACAGAATCACGTAAACTTTTTGTTAACAATTTAGCATGAGTGCTCGTCACGCCGCATAGTGCTTGTCAAGCAGTTCATCGTCAACCCGCGACAGCTCCTCACGCGGGAGCATCGACAGCAGTCTCCACGCAAGGTCGAGCGTCTCCTCCATCGAGCGGTTCACGTCGAACGGCTGCGCGAGGAACTCGCGCTCGAACGCGTCGCCGAACTTCAAGTACGTCTGGTCGACAGTGGTAAGATCCTCCGCGCCTATCACCGACGCGAGCGACCGCGTATCCTGAACGTACGCATACGCCGCGAACAGTTGGTTGCTGACTCCGGAGTGATCCGCTCTCGTATAGCCCTCTCCGATGCTGTCTTTCATAAGGCGCGACAGCGACGGCAGAACGCTAACCGGCGGATAGATCCCTTTTTGATCCAGCGAGCGATCCAGCACGATCTGACCCTCGGTAATGTAGCCGGTAAGATCGGGGATCGGATGCGTGATGTCGTCGTTCGGCATCGTCAAGATCGGGATCTGAGTAACGCTGCCGCCCTTGCCGCGAATCATTCCGGCGCGCTCATACAGCGACGCGAGGTCAGAGTACAGATAGCCCGGGTACCCCTTACGCCCGGGGATCTCACCCTTTGCGGAGCTGAACTCCCGCAATGCCTCACAATACGCCGTGATGTCGGTCATTACGACCAGCACGTGCATACCGCGCTCATACGCGAGATACTCCGCCGCTGTCAGCGCGAAGCGCGGCGTTAGTATGCGCTCGACGATCGGATCGTTCGACAGGTTGAGGAACATGACGGTACGCTCCGTCACGTCCGCGTCGTCGAACGACTTACGGAAATACTCCGCGACGTCGTTCTTCACGCCGATCGCGGCGAATACCACGGCGAATCCGGGATCGCCGGAGCCGAGCCCCGCGACGTTCGCCTGCCGCACTATCTGCGCCGCGATCTTGTTGTGCGACATGCCGGAGCCGCTGAAGATCGGAAGCTTCTGTCCGCGAATCAGCGTCGTCAGCCCGTCAATGCCGGAGATCCCCGTGTGGATGTAGTTACGCGGATACACTCGGCTTACCGGGTTTATCGGAAGCCCGTTGATGTTCGCCTTCGCGGCTCCGTAAACGGGTCCAAGCCCGTCAAGCGGCGCGCCCGCGCCGTTGAACGTACGCCCGAGTAACTCCGGCGATAGGGTAAGCTCCATCGGGCGTCCCGCAAAGCTCACCCTAACGTTCGTCAGCGACAGTCCTGACGTGCCCTCGAATACCTGGATCACGCAACGATCGCCGTCAAGCTGCACAACTTTACCAAGCCGCACGGAGCCGTCAGTCAGGTCGAGCCGCACCATCTCGTCATAGCCCGCTCCGCTGACTCCGCTAACCGCAATCAGCGGACCGTTGATCTCTCGTATTCCGGTTAACGCTATCATCGAACTCTCCTAATCTAGTCGTCAGAATCGGGCACGAACCCGATGTACCGCGAGCCTTGAAGCGTAAGCGTGCCCATTATCGCCATGCGCAACGGATCGTACTGCGGGAACGTCAGCTCGATTCGCAGCTTGTCCCCGGACTCGAACTCGAATGCCGCATAGTAGCGGTACCGCGCACCGTAGCGACTGCGGCGCCGACGGTGCTCAAGGTTAACGATACGCACGCGTGAGCTAATCCTCAGCAGGCGGTCGTTGCGAACCCTAATCACGATCACGCGAACGATGCACAGGGCAATGAGCGCGACAACCAGCCAGACTACGCCGTGAAGGATTACGTTAAGCATCTTGCCGACTTCGGCGTATGGGTTCAGGTCGAGGTCGCTCATTGCGTACCTCCCGCCGCGCTGACTGCGGCGTCGATTCGGCGGAACACGTCGTCGAACCGCGTAAGTTCCTCGTTGCCGATCTCGTACTTCACTTTCGCAAGCTCATAGAAGATCCCGGTCTCGAGGATCTCCGACAGCGCGAGCCCTCCGCTTATCGCGGACTTCGCGCTATTGAACAGGCGCGTGATCATGCGCATCATCAGCAATTGCTTCGACAGCGGTACGTACGTATCGTCCGCGTGGTATGCGTTCTGCTGCAGGAATCCGGTGCGGATGAGCTTCCCGGTCTCGATGATCAGTTTCTGATCGTCGGGCAGTACGTCAGAGCCGATCAGCTTGACGATCTCCATCAGCTTGTCTTCCTCGTGAAGTAACGACATGATCGCCTGACGCTGTTGCAGGAACTCTGTTCCGAGGTTCGCGTCGTACCACTCGTGAAGGTCGTCCGCGTACTCGCTGTAGCTGTCCGTCCAGTTGATCGCGGGATAGTGGCGAACGTAGGCGAGCGCCTTATCCAGCGCCCAGAAACATCGGACGAACCGCTTCGTGTTCTGCGTGACGGGCTCGGAGAAGTCCGCGCCCTGCGGCGATACTGCGCCGATGATCGTAATGCTGCCGACCTTGCCGCCGAGAGTCGTCACCATGCCCGCTCGCTCATAAAATTGCGAGATCCGCGACGGCAGGTACGCGGGGAAGCCCTCCTCCGCCGGCATCTCTTCCAGTCGCCCGGAGATCTCCCGCAGCGCCTCCGCCCAGCGTGAGGTCGA
Organism: Oscillospiraceae bacterium; assembly: GCA_031280855.1. GTDB lineage: Bacteria > Bacillota > Clostridia > Oscillospirales > Oscillospiraceae > JAISJH01. The sequence continues at coordinate 3,928 of JAITGH010000054.1, forward strand.
GTCCGCCATTATGGCCACGTGGTACCCCATATCGCGGTAGTACTCCGCAAGCGTGATCCCGGTGTAGATGGACGCCTCACGCGCCGCGACGGGCATGTTCGACGTATTCGCGATCAAGATCGTGCGCTCCATGATCGAGCGATTCGTGCGCGGGTCGATCAGCCCGGTGAACTCCTCCAGCACTTGCGTCATCTCGTTACCGCGCTCGCCGCACCCGACGTAGACGATCAAGTCCGCGTCGCACCACTTTGCAAGCTGGTGTTGGGTGAGCGTTTTGCCGGTACCGAATCCGCCGGGCACGGCGGCGGTACCGCCCTTCGCAATTGGGAACACGCTGTCCACGACTCGCTGACCCGTAATCAGCGGAGCGTTG
>JAITGH010000199.1 GCA_031280855.1 Oscillospiraceae bacterium
TGATGCAGGATTCCCAGCACTTCTATGAAGTCGCGAATGATCTCACGCGGGGTGATGTGAGTATCCGCGCCGACGCGGTTGTACTCGACCTCGAGAAAGTAGACGAGGTCATCGTGCGACACGACGGGTGCGTAGTCGAATAAAATCGCGTGGATATCGCGCAGTTTCTCCGTCAGCACGTACATCTCCTCGTGGTCGAGCATACTCAGCCGAATGATAGGTGCGCTAAGGTCGCGTGCTCCCTCGGTTGAGAAGTGCCCCTCCGCAAGCCGCGACTTCAATGCCTCATAGCTGTAGATCCCCTTATAGCGATCCTCCACGCACTGCGGCGTACACCCGAGAATGAAGCCGATATGTTTCGCCTTACCCTGCAGCACATCGTTGTACATCGTCAAGATCTTCTCATAGTTGTAGGCGCGAGTAACCGAGTGCGGAATCTTGAAGATATTGACAAGCTCGTCAACCATGACCAGGATCCCCTGATAGCCCGCGCTTACCATGAACGCCGCGAAAATCTTTAGGAAATCGTACCACGAGTCGTCGGAGACGATCCAGTTAATGCCAAGCTCGTCCTTTGCCTCACGGCGGGAGGTATACTCGCCGCGAAACCATTTCAGCACGTTTGACTTCATCGTCTGATCGTCATTGCAATACGCTTGCCAGTAAGCAAGTACGGCTTTCGCGAACTCGAACCCGTTAACCATGCCCTCAAGCTCGCCGATGATGGCGAAGACTCGAGCTGAAACGCGGCGCGAGAACTCCTCGGAGCCATAGTCAAGCTCCTGAGCGATCTCGCTTTGGATACCGCTGAGCCACTTTTCCAGGATTAGCGGCAACGCTCCGCCATCGGGCTTCGACTTGACGGACATATTGCGGATCAGCTCTTTATAGGTGGCAAGTCCCTGACCCTTAGTGCCGGAGAAGCGCCGCTCCGGCGACAAATCCGCATCGACGACCACGAACCCTCGCGCCGTCGCATAGTTACGCAAGGTCTGTAACAGGAAGCTTTTCCCGCTTCCGTACTTACCGACGATGAAGCGGAACGTCGCGCCGCCATCCGCGATTATCTCGATATCGCGCAGCAATGCGTCGATCTCTAAGGTACGCCCGACCGTGACGTACTCTAAACCTACGCGTGGTACTACTCCGCCTTTCAAGGCGTTGATTATAACGTTCGCGATCCTCTTCGGTACTGCATTATCCATCTTTTGCTATTCCCTCTAGTGCGGTAAAGTAATCGTCGTATATGGTTAGCTCGAGCCCGTCGAACTCGATAATCGTATCGCCGACAGAGTCAACGGCCTTCGCGTTAAGCGCGTCGACGAGTGGCTCCGGCATCAGCTTGCGCTGTGCAATGAACGCGTTGAACGTGCCTGTAAGCGCGGCGCGTAACGCGGCACGCTCATCCGACGTCAGCGCATCGCGCAGCGCGTCCCAGCCGGAGGACGGCGCGGCCGCGCCTGTGGGCGTAGGCGATGGTGCGACCGCGCTTGTGGGCGTAGGCGATGGTGCGACCGCGCTCGCGGGTGTAGGCGATGGCGCGACCGCGCTTGTGGGCGAGTCGCTGCCGGGTACGCTCTCATCGACGGAAAGCTTCTCTTGAGTACCAAGCGCCTCGCGGCGAATGCGCTCGAGGTTACCAAAATCGACATCAACGGCGGTATGGTTTATTTGCGCAAGTACTTCCGCAACGCTGCGCTCCACTAATTCCGGTAACGCGATATTCATTGACTTGAAGATGCTGACAGTCTCTTTATCCAGCATGTTCACATCTGCGGTCAGCCGAGAGGAGAACTTGTCCGAGCGGCGAAGCGCGACTTCCGTCGCTTTCATCAGGTACGTAACAAGCGGCTTCGCGGTTTGCATCAGGAACGTTTCAGCTTTCATGAGTATGCTGCGTTGGAATTGATACCGCACGAGGCGGGTAATCTCAATCTTACGATTCGGTTGTTTCAGCCGCCGATGCAGCGGCACGTTCTTGAATACGGACGAGTGACTCCATAAATCCGTGACGCGGTAAATGAAGGACTCGAACACGCTGCCGCTCGCTTTACACGCCGCTTGCAAGTTCGTAATGACTTGCAGGAAGCACTCACGATACTTCGCGGCAGTAGCATCCGTAAAGTACTTCGACTTGCGAACGTTGTACTTGGAGATTGTGGAGTATGCCTCGAAGCATCCGACGGGCTCACCGCAATCAATGAACATCTCCGGCAGCATCGATTGCATACCATTCTTAGCGGCGAAGTCGACGAACGAGCCTTTCGGCGAGTACATCGCGTAATAGTCCGTGAGCCATCGCGGCATCAGCTTATCCAATCCGGGTGAGTGCCGACGATACTCCGTCCATAGCCAAAACAGCTTATCAAACCCGTCCTGAGGGCTATCCGTCCCGATATTGTTGATTAGCTCAAAGCAATACAGCTGCGCATACGCAGTATCAACGGGAGCGACCTCACCGCGGCGAACCCGCGTTCGCCAAGTGTAGTATGTGCGCAGTTGCTCATACGTCAACGTCATCAGTACCGGGTAACTGAAGTCACACGAAGCAACCCCGTCATAGTCGTCCTCGAAGTCCAGCATAAACAGTGCCTGATTATAGAAGACGCTCGGTTCGTAGACTGAGTGGTAATACGGCGAGTCACCTCGAGTCTCCCACATATCCAGGAAGCGAAGACGGATTGGGTCAGGGTCGCGCTTGCGCTCCGGGATGCTCTCATCTGCACGCAGCTCCGATATCGGCGGTAATAGCCCGTCAAAGAAGCTCGGCAGTTGCACATACGCGAACGGGTCATCAAATGCGCGCAGTATATCGTCGTTGCTCATATTGCCGTCGATAGACTCGTCGTTGATCCAATCGGCGAGGAGTTCGCAGTCGTCGTCGAACAATTCGCCGAGGAGATCGAAATCATCTTGAGACATGTTGGCGAGGAGATGAACGACGTCTTCGGGCAAATTGATGAGGAGATCGAAGTCGTCATCGGATAAATCGACGAGGAGATCGAAGACGTCGTCGGACATGTCGTCGAGGAGATCGACGTCGTCGTCGGATAAATCGTCGAGGAGATCGAAGACGTCGTCGGACATGTTGTCGAGGAGATCGACGTCTTCATCGCTGAATTCGACGTAGCCGTTCGCATTATGCTTGACGGTTCCGGATTCGATATTCTCGATGATGCCGCGAAGTAAACGGAGTTTCTCCGGCTGCGGCGACTTGTCCGGCATGAGATTCTTAGCCATATTACGCTCTCCAATCATAGCTTTGTACTATTATACCACGTGACGGCGTTTCTGTCAACTGTTTTGGTAGGAGCTAATTGGTGGGAAATGTAAGGATTTCCGGCGAAGGTGGTGTTGAGGGTCTCTGATTCGATGCTGTAAGTTGGGGGATTATTGAGCGAAAATGTGCTTGATTTTGGGCATGGGTTGTGGTATACTGATAGAATGAGAGTAACAGTACGAACATTGGCAACGATATTTGCTGCGACGTTCAAAATCGGGTTGTTCACGTTCGGCGGGGGACTTGCGATGATCCCGTTCTTGCAGGCGGAGTTCTCGGAGAAGCGCGGGTGGGTATCGACGGAGGAACTTGCGAACGTGGTCGCGGCGGCTCAGACGCTGCCCGGGGTTATGGCGGTGAATACGTCGTTGCTGACGTGCTATCGCGTCGGCGGAGCCGCTGCCGCGATAGTCGGCACGGTAGGCGCGATCTTGCCGTCGTTCCTCGTGCTGATCCTCGTGTCCGTGTTCTATGACGCGTTCATCGGCAACGCGTACGTACGGGGAGCGTTGCGCGGGGTAGGCGGCGCGGTCGCTGCTATGTTCGTGAATACTCTGATCAAGATGCGCAAGACGAATGTCGGAGATTGGTGGGCGTTCGCGTTCTTCATCGTTGCGTTTGCGCTGATCTACGTTGTACCGCTGGTCACAGGAGTGGAGATTAACGTGATCTTTGTGATACTGGGTGCGGGTCTGGCGGGATTCCTGATTTTCCACGTGGCCGATCGCGGCCGCGGGAGTGTCTGACGTATGCTGTTACTTAAGCTTGCGGAGTTGTTCCTGATCTTCGCGAAGATCGGGCTGTTCACGATCGGCGGAGGTCTTGCGATGTTGCCGCTGATCCGGCAGGAGCTGGTAGAGCGCGGGTACATGACGCTGAAGGATACGCTGGACATGGTTGCGATCTCGCAGATGACCCCGGGTCCGTTCGCGGTGAACGCGGCGACGTTCGCCGGGATGCGCATGTACGGAGTCGCAGGAGCGGCTGCGGCAACGCTTGGAGCGGTCTTACCGTCGTTCGTGGTTTGTCTTGCAGTCGCGAAGCGGTTCTTCAGGCTTTTGGACTCGAGCCCGACTCGCAGCATTATGCGCGGGATCCGTCCCGTTGTTTACGCGCTGATATTCTCGGGTATGATCTCAATAAGCGGCGGAGCGATCTTCGCAACAGATGGCGTAGATTGGGCGGTGCTGAGTATCGCACTTGTAACTACGCTCTTGCTGTGGAAAACAAAGATCAGCCCGATCTTGCTGATACTCGCCTGTGCCGCCGTTGGCGCGCTGTTCTTGAGGGGTACGGTTTGAATATGTATTGAGACGCGGGGGACGCGGGGGTTGGAACGCAAACTTTTTGAAAAAAGTTTGACAAAAACTTTTACATTAGCCTGATGGCACTCGAGTTTCAGCGGTAGGGCTAATACGGGTGCAGCGTCACGCTGCCTCGTGTCCTGATGGCACTCGCCGGAGTGACGCAGTTGATACTAAAATGGAGTGAACATAAAATGAGATACGCATTTCGATTCCCTACAGGGCAAACTGTCGAGGAGATAAGCACGGACGTGCTTATCGTCGGCGCGGGGCTTGCCGGACTATACACCGCGATGCATATTGACGCGGGAAAGTCCGTAACGATTCTCTCGAAGGAGAGCATCGACGTGTCGAACTCGTGGCTTGCTCAAGGCGGAATAGCCGCCGCGATTAAGTCCGACGATACTCCGCAATACCACTACGATGATACTCAGGTCGCGGGAGCGGACTTGTGCGATCCGAAGGCGACTCAAACGCTTGTTGACGAAGGACCTGCGGCAATTGAAGCCTTGCGGCAAATGAACGTGCCGTTCGACTTGAATGCCGAGGGTGACCTTATGGTAACGCGAGAGGGCGGGCATCACCACAATCGGATCGTCCATGCGGGCGGCGACGCGACAGGGCGCGAGACCGTCAAGGTGCTTGCGCCACTTGTGCTATCGCGGGCGAATGTCGTTGGTGCGGAGCACTCTATGCTGGTGGACGTGCTAACCGACGACTCGGGAGTCTGCGGAGCCGTCGTGCTGGATCGTAACGATACGTACGTTGTCTACCGCACAAGGAACATTGTAATTGCGACGGGCGGCATCGGGCAAGTGTTTCGAATCAGCACGAACCCGTCGGTTGCGACGGGCGACGGGCTTGCCGCCGCGATTCGCTCCGGTGCTGATGTTAAGGATATGGAGTTCGTACAGTTCCATCCGACCGGGTTGTACGACGAGTCCGGGGAGCATGGGCTACGTGCGTTCCTGATCTCGGAGGCTATGCGCGGCGAGGGCGCGCTGCTTAAGAATCGCGAGGGAGAGCGATTCATGCTTAATCAGCATGAGCTTGCGGAGCTTGCTCCGCGTGATATCGTCGCCAGAGCGATATTGAGCGAGATGAAACGCTCCGGAGAGCCGTGCGAGTACCTCGATGTGACTCACCTGGGGCGTGAGTTTCTGCAATCTCGGTTCCCGACGATCTTTACGGAGTGTCTCAGCCGAGGGGTTGACATCTCTCGCGATTGGATCCCCGTTGCGCCGGTGCACCACTACATGATGGGCGGGATCCGCACGGATATAGACGCGAAATCGACGATTGCGGGCCTATACGCAGTTGGAGAGGCCGCGTGTACCGGAGTGCATGGCGCGAATCGGCTTGCGAGTAACTCGATGCTTGAGTGTCTCGTATTCGGGCGGCGAGCCGCCGATAGCATAAACGCGGACCCGAGAGCGCTTACCGGAGATGGAGTCGCGCTTGACGCTCTGCCGCGATATGACGACGTTCCGGGGATGCCGATGTATGATTATGCGGCATTGCGAACGAGCTTGCAGACGCTAATGCACGCGAACGCCGGACCGGTGAAGACTCCCGCAGGTTTGCAACTGGCGAGCGGCTATGTTGCGGAATTGCTGAACATTCTGTCGGGTGAGTATCGTTGCAGCCGCGAGTATCTGGAGCTGCTGAACATTACGACGGTGGCGCAATCGATTATACTTGCATCAATTGCGCGTAAGGAGAGCGTAGGCTCGCATTATGTTATCGATAACTAAAGAGAAGCTGATACGAACGCTTAGGCGTGTGCTGGTACTGCTGGTGCTGTACTTTGCGCAGAACGCGCTTGCGTGGGTGCGGATAGCAGGTGCGGCGCCGCTGTTGCTGGTATCGGGCGCGATCGCGCTGGTAATGCTGTGCGACGGTGAGTGGAGCGCGGCGTGGGGGCTGTTTGCGGGCATTCTGTGCGACATATCGACGGGGGGGCGAGCGTTCTACACGCTCGTGCTGATGATACTGGGGCTTGCGATGGGGATGCTGGTGCAGTTCTATCTGGCGCGAACGGCGGTGACGTTCATGCTGGGAGCGATAGCGGCGAACGCGGTCGTGGTTGCGTTACAGCTTGTGCCGATGTGCGTATTCCGCTCGATCCCGCTTAAAGTGGTTGCTGCGACTGCGATAGCGCAGCTGGTCTATGCGGTCGTATTGGCGCTTCCGGTTTATGAACTCGCTCGGCTGATCGCGGGTAGTAATGCGCGATCGCGCAGATGACGGCGGGGGTACGGTTTAACTATATGCAGAGGCTAATGTGGGTCCGGCGTCACGCCTGAACCCTGCGCCCTGAATTGTAACGCGATGTTCCACGTGGAACACGCAATCGTATGTTCCACGTGGAACATTGGAGGATCCGAATGAAACAGCATATTCTTAGCCCGGGCAGAGCCGCCGTGCTATACGTTATCCCTATAGTCGCGCTCGCAATCTTCATTGTACAGCTCTATAACCTGCAAGTCGTGCACGGCAGCGAGTATTTGCAGCACTCCCGCAGTAATATCGTTACCGTCGAAACCATTCCCGCCGCAAGGGGCAGTATCTATGACCGCTACGGCAGATTGCTCGTCGGGAATCGCGTCAGCTATAGCCTCGCCATTAACCGTGAGAAACTCGTCGAGAGCGGTGACCCGAACGGTTGGCTGCTGAAAATGATCGAGCTGGCTATCGATATGGGGATCGAGTACAACGATACTCTTCCGATGAGCAAGTACGCGCCGTACGACCTGCTCCCGCGTGAGGAGATGACGGACGAGCAATACTCCCGCCTTATGCGGTACCTTGGCTCGCGCCGGCTTAAGGAGGAGACCACCGGGCGGGAGTTGCTCGACTGGCTGAGAGTGCACTACTCCGTGCCGAAGGAGTTCACCGACGACGAGGCGCGGTTGACCGTCGGCGTAAGGTATGAGCTGGAGCTGCGGTCGCTGTTCGCGTACTCCGCGTACTACTTCGTGGACGATGTGACGGCGGAGTTGCTGGTTATCTTGCAGGAGCAGCAGTTCCCGGCGATCACTCGCGTGCCGATCTCTGCGCCTGTGTATTACACCAAGTATGCGGCGCACCTGTTGGGAGTAGTCGGCGCGATGACTCCGTCGGAGGTCGACCATTACCTCGAGCAAGGTTACTCGATGGACGCGAGAGTCGGGCGGTTCGGCTTGGAGGCGGCGTTTGAGTCCGAGCTTCACGGGTTCGACGGCAGCCGTACGATAACGCGCTCACCCTCAGGCGCGATTACCGATATACTCTACTCGCAAGCTGAGGATCCCGGGCACAATATCCGCACTACGCTGGATATCGAGCTTCAGCAGGTCGCGGAGCAGTACCTCGAAAGCACGATTAACTCGCTGAACCAAGAGCGCATTGCGAAAGCCGTGGAGAAAGGCTACTCCGCCGACAGCGTGCAGACCTCGAACGGCGGAGCCGTCGTTGTGATGGACGTGCGGAACGGCGATTTGCTTGCGGCGGCAAGTTACCCGTCGTTCGATATTACGACGTACTCGAAGAATGCGGCTGCGCTAAACGCTGACCCCTCTGCGCCGCTTTACAATCGAGCGATTCAAGGGCTATACGAGCCCGGCTCCACGTTTAAGATCGTTACCGCGATCGCCGCGCTTCAAGAGAAAGTTATCTCTGACGGCACCGTTATCACTGATGAGGGTAAGTACACGAAGTACGAAAGCGACGGATATGCGCCGACGTGTGCGCTGTATCCGTATGGGACTCACGGTGATTTGACTGTTGTCGACGCGATAACGCACTCGTGCAACTATTTCTTTTACGTCGTTGGGAATAACTTGACGATCGATAATATTGCGCAGTATGCGTCGTACTTCGGGCTGGGCAGTAAGACCGGGATCGAGCTGACGTACGAATCGATCGGTAACGTCGCGTCGCCGGAGTACAAGCTTAACCGATGGAAACAGCCGTGGATGCCCGGCGATACGTTGCAGGCCGCGATCGGGCAGAGCTTCAACCTGTTCACGCCCGTGCAGCTTGCTCAATATTGCGCTACGATCGCGAATAGCGGCACGCGGTACTCCGCGCACTTCCTGAAAGAGATTAAGTCGCACGATAACTCGGTCATCGTTACGGAGTATGAGCCGAATGTGCTTAACAAAGTTCCCGCCGACGAGTACTACTTCACCGTAGTGCAGACGGGAATGCGCGGGGTCGCGTCGACCGGAACCGCCAGCAGCGTATTCGCGGGGTACCCGTTCCCCGTTGCCGCGAAGACCGGTACCGTCCAGTTCGGAGACGACTTGGAGAACAATGCGCTTTTCATGGCGTATGCGCCTGCCGACGACCCTAAAATCGCCGTAGCCGTCGTCGTTGAGAAGGGCGGAGCCGGAGCTCAAGTCGCTGTCATCGCTAAGGGCGTTTTCGACTACTATTTTGCCAGCACTTATGCTAACCGCGGGCTACCGGACGATGGAGTCCTCCTGAAATGATCCTTCGGGCGGATACAAGCGGCGCGGCTCTTCAAGAGTCGCGCCGCTTGTTTTTATGACATTGCCGGGGTTATGGTACATTGCGGTTAAAGTGAGTTACTGCGCAAATAGACCATGAGCGCGGCGATATCAGACGGACTGACGCCGGAGATACCGGCCGCTTGGGCGAGCGTTTCCGGCCGGATTGCAGAGAGCTTCTGACGCGCCTCCAGCCTTAATGTAGCGATAGCGCGGTAGTCGAGATTCGGCGGCAAAGCGTGGGATTCAAGCCGTTTCATGTCCGCCAGGAACCGTTCTTGTCGCGAGATATAACCCTCGTACTTGAGCGTAGTCTCGACCTCGTCGGTGATTTCCGGAGGGAGAGCGGATTCTACAAGCGAGCGGTAGGAGTTCTCCGGTCGCTTGAGCAATTCTGCGAGGCTATTGCCGGGCGGGACGAAAGTTGAGCGCAGTCTTGCGATTTCCGCGTCGATAGCTGCTAGCTTCGCCTGAGTGCGTTCCAACGTTCCACGTGGAACATTGCCGCTCGCGTACCCAAGCTCCCGTAACCGACGATCCGCGTTGCCCTGTCGATGCAATAGCCGGAACTCGTTCCGAGAGGTCGTCATGCGGTATGGCTCGGTCGTGCCCTTCGTTATCAAATCGTCAATCAATACGCCAATGTAACCGTCGCTGCGCCGGATTACCAGCGGTGAGCGCCCAAGCACTCGCAACGCCGCGTTTACACCCGCAACGTAGCCTTGCACCGCCGCCTCCTCATAGCCCGATGTCCCGTTGAATTGACCCGCACCGTACAAGCCCTCATGTCGCTTGAACTCCAGCGTCGACGTTAGCTCCAACGGGTCTACGCAGTCGTATTCGATCGCATACGCCGGGCGAGTCAGCTCCGCGTGTTCCAGCCCGCGTATCGTGCGTACCATTCGTACCTGCACGTCCTCCGGCATCGACGACGAGAACCCTTGCAGGTATAGCTCCGACGTGTCCAGTCCCATCGGCTCCAGGAATAGCTGGTGCCGCGGCTTATCCGCAAATCGCGTTACCTTGTCCTCGATGCTCGGGCAATACCGCGGCCCGACTCCTGTGATCGAGCCGTTGAATAGCGGACTGCGTGAGAGATTCTCCCGGATAACACGGTGAGTCTCCGCATTCGTGAACGTTATGTGGCACAGCGCGAGGTTACGCGGGCTATCGCCGGGCTCGAACGAGAAGCGCAGCCCATCGTCGCCGGATTGCGGCTCCAGCGCGTCAAGCTCCACCGTTCGAGCGTCTAGTCTCGGCGGAGTGCCCGTTTTGAATCGCCGCAGGTTCAACCCGAGCGCCCGCAGGCTGTCAGTCAGCGAGTTCGACGGCAATAGCCCGTCGGGACCGCCGGGACGGGAGTGCTCCCCAACGATTACGCGCCCGCATAGATACGTGCCCGCGCAGAGCACTACCGTGCTTGCACGCCACTCTACGCCCGTCGAGGTCGTCAGCCGCCATTCCGTACCCTCGCGTACTATCGCAACGATCTCCGCCTGCTTTAACCGCAGGTTCGGCTGAGCCTCCATGCTGCGCTTAACGATCTCGCGGTACCGCATACGGTCGACTTGCGCACGCAGCGATTGCACCGCCGGACCCTTCGAGCGATTCAACATGCGGAACTGGATCGCTGCCAGATCCGCCGCTCGCCCCATCTCGCCGCCAAGCGCGTCCAGCTCCCGCACCAGTTGACCCTTCGCCGTACCGCCGATCGCCGGATTGCACGGCATATTACCCACCGCATCCATGTTCAACGTAAAGCACACCGTGCTCGCGCCCAATCGCGCCGCCGCTAACGCCGCCTCCACGCCCGCATGTCCTGCTCCAATCACCGCGACTTGACAATGCTCTTCCATATTTGCTCCTTTGAGGTTACGAGGGGTTATGATAATATATATTGAGACGACGGGGGGAGGAACGTTTGACAATGCATTGAGACGAACGGGGGGACGTTTGACAATGTATTGAGACGAACGGGGGTTGGAACGCAAACTTTTTGAAAAAAGTTTGACAAAAACTTTTATATTGGGTGCGGTGTCCTATAGAAGCAGGGACGAATGTGGGTCCGGCGGCACGCCGGGTGGATGTTATGCCGAAACTCGAGCGCCATTAGGGTGCTCGAGTTTCCCGCTGTTAGTTTCAGAGGCCAATATGGATCCGGCGTCACGCTGGTCTCCAAGCTCGACTGTTGCAGAGGCCAATATGGGTCCGGCGTCACGCCGGTCAAACGTTCCTCGCGTCCCCTGCGTTCTACCGCTCCGGCTGAGATAGTTACACGCCGATCTTATTCATAGCTTTTGCAATGCGGCTTTTGCGGTGGGCAGCGTTATTCTTGTGGATCAGGCCTTTTGACGCGGCGCGATCGATTGCTTTGACGGTCGCTTTGTAGGCGGCGGCGAGTTTAACGCTATCGGAGCCGAGCAGTTCCGCGTCGAACTTCTTGATGGTCGTACGAAGCTTGCTGCGAGCTGCGCGATTGGACGCGTTACGAGCTTTTGAGAGTGCGTCACGTTTCGCGGATGACTTAATATTGGGCATACTATCACCTCCTTCTTGCCCTCGTGGGTTAGAATCTTTTTCATTATAGCACAACGGTAAATAAAATGCAAGCTTTTTGTGTAAAATAGTAGAGATTTTTTCACAAAGGGGTACACAATCATGCGGCAAGCAATACGAACCGACCTGGCGATTGAGGGTGCGGAGTTCTTTCGAGAGAGCGCGGGCGAGACAACCAAGTTGGACGGCGTGGAAGCGCGAGAGTACGACGACGACGGGTTTACCGTTCACGAGGTCACGATCTTGAATGAGGTCGGTGCGGCGGCAATCGGTAAGCCCATCGGCCGTTACGTCTCCGTCGATGTAGAGCGTTACGTTGAGAAGCGCGATAACGCGTTCTCTGACGGCGTGGGAGTGATTGCGCGAATCGTGCGCGATTTGCTTAGGCTTTCGCGGGATAGTTCAGTGCTGGTCGTTGGGCTTGGCAATCCCGCGATTACTCCCGACGATCTGGGACCGCGTACGACGAAGGGGTTGATTGTTACGCGGCACCTCCTCGAGCAGATACCGCTGGAGTTTGCCGACTTCCGCAAGGTCGCCGCACTGGATACGGGAGTGCTTGGCACCACGGGGATTGAGAGCCTCGAGCTTGTCCGCGCAGTCGTCGACGCGATTGCTCCGGACGCGATTATCGCCGTCGATTCCCTCGTCTCGCGTAGTCTCACGCGGCTTTGCCGTACCGTGCAGGTCAACGATAGCGGGATTGTACCGGGCAGCGGAGTCGGGAACGCCAGGCTCGGGCTGAACGCCGCCACTGTCGGAGTGCCCGTTATCGCGATCGGCGTCCCGACGGTCGTCGCGGCGTCTACCATGATCCGTGACGCGCTGGAGCGCGCCGGTTCCGACCCTGATTCCATCGAACTTCAGCTTGATATGATTGTAACGCCTAAGGATATCGACGCGCAGATCCGTGACCTCGGGAAGCTGCTTGCTTACGCGCTTAACCTCGCGCTGCACGATGACCTTTCCGAAGACGACGTTACCGCGTTCTTGGCATAGTGCGGTATGTGCGTAATACGTGCACTCGGACGCCGTAACGGCAGCCGAGTGCATATTGAAGAGCGCGGCGAATCCTTGCGATCGTTAACGGTGCGGTAGAAAAACGAGTCTCCGTATATAAAATATCCCCCGTATCCGCTTAAGCAAGTTCGCGAATCGTACGATATAATATATAGGGTTGACGATTACGGTGGTTACGTTGGTAATGTCATAAATTTGTGTATTACTTCGTCTGCC
>JAITGH010000047.1 GCA_031280855.1 Oscillospiraceae bacterium
ACGGAGGGAAACTCTCGCGCCCTGATGGCGCTCGAGTTTCACGGTGCACGGTAACCACTTGAGTGGAAGCGTTCCACTAATTCCTAATTACTAATTACTAATTCCCAGTTCCTAATTACTAATTCCTACTTAAGGAGGTAACGATGATGCAAACCGGGATTGAACGGATCGCGGACAAGATTGTAGCTGACGCGAACCTTGACGCAGCCGCGATCGCGGCCGGAGCCGATGCGGAGTGTCAGGACATTCGGGATCGTGCGCTCGACGCGCTTGACGCCGAGTGCGACCGTATACTCGCGCTTGGGGAGCTTGAGCGCAAGTCTGCGATCTATCACATCACCTCTCGCGCTGAAAGTGCCTCCAAACAGGCGATTCTTGCCGAGAAGCAACAGCTGATCCGGGAGGCGTTCCAGCTTGCGGAGCGTATGCTTGCGAAGCGGAAGAGCGACGCGAGGTTCCAAACCGTCGTCGTATTGCCGGACGGCACCACACAGTCGAAGCCCGACATTGCGATGGCGCTGAGCCGCTATTATGAACAGCTTACGCCTAAAGTCGCGGAGATACTCTTCTCCGATTGAGGTTAACCATGCCGAAACGAATCAAGCCCGACGCATACCTGTTCCTGTCCGCGTACATACATTCGAAGGAGACGAAGCTGGTCGACCGCGTGCGGCTTGACCGTATGCTTGACGCGCACTCCACGGAGTCCGCGCTTAAGGCTCTGGAGGAGATTTGGAGCTTCAAGTTCGACATCGAGGCGACGACGGCGGCGGAGCTGGAGCCGTTGCTTGCGAAGCGCCGAAGCGAGGTGTTCGCCGATCTGGCGAATCTTGCGCCGGATCCCGCGATCGTGGACGCGTTCCGCGCAAAGTACGACTATCATAATGCGAAGGTGCTGGTGAAATCGCAGGCGGCGAACTCGGCGGCTGACGGGTTGCTTAGCTCGTCGGGACGGCTTGAGCCAACGCGGCTCGCCGCCGCGTTCCGCGATGGCGACTTGCGGTCGATTCCAAGCGCGATGGCGGCCGCGATCCGTGAGTCCGTCGACGCGCTTGCGAAGACGGGAGATCCGCAGATTGCCGACTTCATACTTGACAAGGCGTACTTCGCGGAGCTTGCGGAGCTCGGCGTACGGTCGGGCAGCGAGTTCTTGCGCGGCTATGTAACGCTTGCGGTTGACGTTGCGAACTTGCGAACGGCGGTGAGGGCGCGGCGTTCAGGGCAGGAGCTTACCGCCGCGCTGATCGACGGCGGAACCGTGACAGCGGAGCGGATCCGCTCCGCGTCTGATAATGCGGAGCTGCTCGCGCTGTTTAGCTCGACCGCGCTCAAATCGGCGGCGGAATCGGCTGCAGAGGTGTTGGAGGGCGCGTCGCTTACAGCGTTCGAGCTTGCGACTGACAACGCGCTGATCCGATACTTGGCTCAAGCGAAACGCGCAACATACAGCGAGCGTCCGCTGATCGGGTATCTCGGCGCGATCGAGAGCGAGATCTCCGCCGTGCGAATCGTTATGACGGGGCAGTTCGCGGGATTGGAGCCATCGCTGATCCGAGCTCGGCTTCGCGAGTGCTATTAGGCGGAGTTTAAGACAGGTGGTGAAAGCATGACAGATGCGAGTTACAAGATCGCCGTGCTTGGCGATAAGGACAGCGTTACCGCGTTCAAGGCGTTGGGGTTAGAGACGATCGAGTGCGAGACCGCGCAGGAGGCGCGGGGCGCGTTGCGCACGCTTGCCGCGCCGGACTCTCACGTTGCGATCATCTACGTGACGGAGCAGCTGGCACGCGTTATCCCTGATGAAGTCGCGCAAATGCGTGAGGTTCCGGTACCGGCGGTGATACTGATCCCGTCGAAGTTCGGATCGCTTGGGCTCGGCATGGCGGCGTTGTCGGACGCGGCAGAACGGGCGACGGGGACGCGCATGTTCTAGCGCGAGCGCACTTGTAAATGGGATGGTTGAAGCACCGTGATATGGTACGGCGGTTATGCGTCCCTGTAGCCATAATGCGCCAATTAATGGTATTACCGGAGGAGAACAGTATTGGGACGAATTGTTAAGGTATCGGGGCCGCTGGTAGTGGCGGAGGGGCTTGCCGACGCCGGTATGGCCGACGTTGTACTCGTTGGCGATCAGCACTTGCGCGGAGAGATCCTCACGATGACCGGGGATCGCGCCAGTATCCAAGTGTATGAGGAAACGGCGGGGCTCGCACCCGGGGCGGAGGTCTCCTCCACCGGTTCCGTGTTAAGCGTGGAACTGGGACCCGGATTGTTGGAGAACATCTACGACGGGATACAACGCCCGCTGGAGGAGATTCGGGAGCTTACCGGTGCGACGCTTACTCGAGGGATTGAGGTGCCCGCGCTGAATAGGACTCGCAAGTGGACGTTCACGGCGACGGTCGGCGTTGGGGACGTTGTGCAATCGGGCGACATTATCGGTACGGTGCAGGAGACGAGCGCGATTGCGCACCGGATAATGGTGCCGCACGGGATCTCCGGTAAGATAACGGCGATCGAGTCCGGCGAGTTCACCGTCACCGATACAGTTGCGACGGTTGACGGGAAGACTCCGCTTACGCTCATGCAAAAGTGGGGAGTGCGCAAGGGGCGACCGTATCGGAGGAAATCGCTGCCGGTTACTCCGCTTCAAAGCGGACAGCGCGTTATCGACACGCTGTTCCCGCTTGCGAAGGGCGGTACGGCGGCAGTGCCGGGTCCGTTTGGAAGCGGTAAGACCGTCGTTCAGCACCAACTTGCGAAATGGAGCGACGTCGACGTCGTCGTGTACATTGGGTGCGGTGAGCGCGGTAACGAGATGACGGA
>JAITGH010000074.1 GCA_031280855.1 Oscillospiraceae bacterium
ATCGTACCGACGATTGACCGCAAGCATAAGGTCGCAGATCTCCCGCCCCATGGGAGTCCGGCGTAAGTTCGGCGGCTTGCATATCGTACCTCTCAGCACGATGAGGTTATGCTCGTCAGAGTCCGACAGCTCAATCTCTCGAGCGAAGACCGAGACGACAAGCTTCGCGCCCTCGCCGGATTTGTTGTTGAACGTGCGCAGTTCACCGCGAACAGCGACGCGGTCACCCTCGCCGGTCAGCTCGGTGTCGTCCAGCAAGTTTTTCGCGGCATTGACGTTGACTGTGTCCGACGTTCCGGACAGCCGCGTGATTTGCAGTGGGAAGGTATAATACTCAACGACGGAATCTCCGTCTCGACCGCTATGCGAAGAGACCGGCTTCCCGGCGAGAGTCCCTGCCAGATCGACGTAATTGTTCCTGCTTTCCATCTTGCACCTCAATTGTTTCGTTTGTCCGTATCGGTTCCATAGAACACCTTATGCGTATTGCCAAGTAAACATACCGGAAACTGAAGCGTGCGCAAAACCAAGTTTGACGATAAATTTACGCTATGTAACGACATTATTTGCTTGACATCTGAACCGAGGTGTGGTACTATATGCGTATACGAATACGAAGCCTGCACACAATATTGTAGTGGTAAGCTCATCTTACCGCATCTCGGAGGGCACACACATGACAGTTGACACAGTAACGTTAGACCGCAAGACGGGCGTAACCGCCGGTATCACCGCGATCCGCAAGCGGGACGGGCGCACCGTCTCTTTCGATCGTTCGAAGATCGCTGACGCGATCAATAAGGCGTTCAAGGCGACATACAAGCCTAACTTCTCCGATGAGGCTGCCCGGTTGGCGGAACAAGTCGTTGAGTACCTCGAGCGTGAGGGCGACCCTATGCCGGGCGTCGAGCACATCCAGGATCTCGTTGAGCGGGTCCTGCTCGACCGCGGTTTTATCCAAACCGCGAAAGCTTACATCCTCTATCGCGCTGACCGTAATCGTGCTCGCGAGATGAACAATCGCCTCATGCGCATCTATGAAGAGATTACTACCGCCGATGCAAAGGACAGCAATATCCTGCGTGAGAACGCGAATATCAACGGCGATACGGCGATGGGCGCGATGCTCAAGTTCGGATCCGAGGGCGCGAAGCAGTACTATGAGATGTTCGTACTGAAGCCGGAGCACGGCAAAGCTCACCGCGACGGCGATATCCACATCCACGATCTTGACTTTCTCACGCTGACTACCACTTGTTGCCAGATCGACATTTTGAAAGTCTTCAAGGACGGATTCTCCACCGGGCACGGTGTACTGCGAGAGCCGCAGTCGATCGCCAGCTACGCCGCGCTCGCCTGTATCGCGATCCAGTCAAATCAGAACGATCAGCACGGCGGTCAAAGCATCGCTAACTTCGATTACGGTATGGCTGACGGAGTTCGCAAGACGTACAAGAAGCTGTATGCCGCGAACCTTGCTAAAGCTGTCGAGCTTAACGCCGAGAATCCGGAAGAAATCGCGGAACGCTGGGCGTGGCAAGAGACTGAACGTCAAACATATCAGGCGATGGAGGCCGTCATCCACAACCTGAACACGATGAATTCACGCGCCGGAGCGCAGACTCCGTTCTCCTCCATCAACTACGGCATGGATACCTCGCGTGAGGGACGCATGGTCGTGAAGAATCTCCTGCTGGCGACGGAGGCGGGACTCGGCGGCGGTGAGACTCCCATCTTCCCGATCCAGATCTTCCGCGTCAAGAAGGGGGTCAGCCTCAATCCGGAGGATCCGAACTATGACCTCTTCAAGATGGCGATTCACTGCTCCGCAAAGCGGCTGTACCCGAACTTCGCGTTCGTCGACGCTCCGTTCAACCTGCAATATTACGTAGAGGGTCGCCCGGAGACGGAGATCGCCTACATGGGGTGCCGTACCCGCGTCATTGCAAACACGTACGACCCGACGAACGAGATCGTCCACGGGCGCGGAAATCTTTCGTTCACTACGCTTAACTTGCCGAGGCTCGGCATAAAGTCGAAGGGGAATCTTCAGCTGTTCTTTGAGATGCTTGACGATAAGATTAAGCTGGGCGTGGAGCAACTTCTCGAGCGCTTCGAGATTCAAGCGAAGAAGCGCGTCAGGAACTACCCGTTCCTAATGGGCGAGGGCGTGTGGATCGGCTCCGACAAACTGGGAGTAGATGATGAGATTCGTGAGATCCTGAAACACGGTACGTTATCGCTCGGGTTCATCGGACTTGCGGAGACTCTCACCGCGCTTGTAGGCGAACATCACGGAGAGAACGAGCGCTCGCAGATCCTGGGGCTGGAGATCATCGGGCACATCCGCAAGCGCATGGATGAAGCGTCCGCACATTACGGTATGAACTTCTCACTGATTGCGACCCCGGCGGAGGGACTCTCCGGGCGATTCGTGAAGCTTGACCGCAAGCTGTTCGGCTCGCTACCCGGCATTACGGATCGTGACTATTATACGAACAGCTTCCATATCCCGGTGCACTTCAAGATTCCGGCGTACGAGAAGATTCGGCTGGAGGCTCCGTATCACGCGCTTACTAACGCCGGGCACATCACGTACATCGAGATGGACGGCGATCCATCGGACAATCTGGATGCGTTCGAGCAAGTGATTCGCTATATGCAGGAGTGCGGCGTCGGCTATGGCTCCGTAAACCACCCTGTAGACCGTGACCCGGTATGCGGGTTCGCGGGGATCATCAAGGATAAATGCCCCGGCTGCGGCCGCACGGAAGACGACGTCCCGTTCGAGCGCATACGCCGCGTTACGGGTTACATCTCCACGCTGGACAGATTCAACAACGGCAAGCTTGCAGAGGTGCGCGACCGCTTGAAGCACGGCGATCGGTAGCTATGCAACAGCGAACCTCCGGGAAGCGATCACACTTCCCGGAGGTTTCAATTTTCGCGGTTCTAACGATTCAACCGCCGCCGAACAACACGTGCGATGTAGTTGTAGATCAGCGCGAACGCCGGTACTCCGACTACCATACCGAAGAATCCGAACAGCCCGCCGGAGATGAAAATCGCTGCGATCACCCAGAATCCGCTAAGTCCTGTCGTGTTGCCCAATATCTTCGCGCTTAGTATGTACCCGTCGAACTGTTGCAGTACTACGATGAAGATGACGAAGATCAGGCACATTACGGGGCTTTCCAGGAACAGCAG
>JAITGH010000115.1 GCA_031280855.1 Oscillospiraceae bacterium
CCCGTACAGCTGCATAAGCTCGAGCTGTCCGACGGCTGCGGCGGCCTGTTTCATGCGAAGCTCCGTCGGACGCGTGCGGAATCTCAACTTCGCGCTGCCTACCCCAATCGCGCCGGAACTCACCAGTATTACGTCACAACCGCTGCCGCGAACATCGGACAGCACTCTCGCCAGCTTGTCAAGTATGCGAAGATTCACGCTGAACGTGTCCTCACGCATTATCGTCGTGGTCCCAACCTTCACCACCACGAGCTGCTTTGCCATTGCGTTTCTTTCCCCTTTGTTAGTTTCTTACTTCGCGGATTCATCCGACGCAGTAGTCGAGCTTGCCGAAATCCCGGTTTTGCGTTTGCGAATATGGCGGCGAATCACCAGCCATGCCACAACGAGGATCACTGCCAGTATGATCAGCCCGAACACTCCGCCCGCAAGCCAGATCACGAACGCTTGGAACCCATCAATGAGCCCCTGAACCGCATCCTCAAACGCCGCTGCGATCTTCTGCCCGAACGTCTTCGGCGGTAACGTCGGCGATGGCGTGTACTCGATCACTTCGCTCAGCTGGATGTCGAACGTCGCGTAGTTCACATCGTTATCGTACCGCCGCAGCGTGCCTGTCATTCGCTCGATCTCGTAAATCGTGTCAGACAGCGACCGCTCGAATGCGATGATGCTTTCCGCATCTGTTGCGGTCTCAAGTAGCTTCATAAATCGGTCACGCTGCAGCCTCAAGATCTCGAGCCTCGACTCCGTGTCATAGTACGCGTCCGAGACGTCAATTTCGCTCTCCGACTTGCTCGTGCGCACTCCAACTGACCCGGCGTTGTTCATAAACGCGAGATAGTTCGGCTCCGGAATCCTCATGCGATAGTTCGCGTACCTGCTGTTACCCCAATAGTTTCCAAACGAGTCATAGTCGCGCAAATTTGAACCGTAGACGTTGCTGCTTTCGATGTACCCGCCGTACTGCAAGCACAGCGACTCCAGCGCGACGACAGACTCGTCGAACTTGAGAGTCTCGAGTGTGATGCTTGCCGTCTTGATACGCTTGCGCCCGACGGTCACATCGCCTGTGGTGGGCTGCGGCGCGTACTCCGGCGAGTACTCCGACGAGTACTCCGGCGCGTACAGCACGTCGGAGGACGCATACTCCGGTACGACAAACGATTCGCCGCTCACGCCCTTGCCGTCGTAGCCTCCGTTCTCTGCACGGTTATCGTACGCCGAGGGGTACGAGGGTTCCTGCGGGCTAGTCGCCAACTGTGCGGAACACGCGGTCACGCCGATCACAGTAAGCAGAACCAGCGCGGTTAAGATTACACGTTTCATCCTGATCTCCTATAGTGCTCGCGACGCCGACTCGACGGTTAGGTTCACGATGACTTCATCGAGTGCGGAAACGCCAAGATCTCCGCCGGAGCGAGTGCGTACGCTTACCGTACCGCTTTCGGCTTCCTTATCGCCGACGACCAGCATGTACGGAATCTTCTGAAGCTGAGCCTCGCGGATCTTGTATCCGATCTTCTCGTTGCGAAGATCGACTTCGGCGCGGAAGCCGGCGGATGTGAGGCGATCGCATATGCCGGCAGCGTACTCGGCGGTGCGCTCGGTTATCGGCAGAACGATGACCTGCTGCGGCGACAGCCACAGCGGCAACGCGCCCGCGTACTTCTCCAACAGCATCGCGATTACCCGTTCATAGCACCCGATACTGGTACGATGGATGACGTACGGGTAGACCTTCTCACCGCTCGAGTCCGTATATGTCATGCCGAACTGCTCCGCAAGCTGGAAATCGATCTGAAGCGTGATCAGCGTGTCTTCCTTGCCGTGCACGTTCTTAATCTGGATGTCCAGCTTCGGGCCGTAGAACGCGGCCTCGCCGTCGGCCTCCTTATAGTCGATGCCGATCTTATCAAGGATCTCGCGCATCGTATTTTGGACGGCCTCCCACTGAGCCTTATCTCCGATATACTTCTCGCGGTCGTTCTCATCCCACTTGGAGAATCGGTACGACACGTCGTCGTCCAGCCCGAGCGTCTTCAACATGAAGATTGCAAGCTCCAAGCAACTGCGGAACTCGCTCTCGAGCTGATCCGGCCGCACCGCGAGGTGACCCTCACTGATCGTGAACTGGCGCACTCGAATCAGCCCGTGCATCTCGCCGGAGGACTCATTGCGGAACAGCGTGGAGGTTTCGTTGTACCGCAGCGGCAAATCGCGGTAGGAGCGCGGCTTCGAAAGATACACCTGAAACTGGAACGGGCACGTCATCGGTCGCAGTGCGAAGACCTCGTTTTTCTCGTCTTCAAGGTCGCCCTCACCGATGATGAACATGCCGTCGCGATAGTGCTGCCAGTGACCGCTGATCTTGTAGAGGTCGCGCTTCGCGAAGTACGGAGTCTTGGTAATCAAGTAGCCGCAGCGTTCCTCCTCGTCCTCGACGAAGCGTTGTAGGATCTGCAACAGCTTCGCGCCTTTAGGCATGAGTATCGGCAGACCCTGCCCGATAAGCTCGCTGGTGGTGAAGTACTCAAGCTCGCGCCCGATCTTGTTGTGGTCGCGCCGCTTCGCCTCCTCAAGGCGTTCAAGGTGAGCGGCGAGCTCCTCCTTTGAAGTGAACGCGGTGCCGTAGATGCGCTGAAGCATCTTGTTCTTGCTATCGCCGCGCCAGTACGCGCCGGTAGAGTTCATCAGCTTTATCGCGTTCGCTTTGAGCCGTCCGGTGTGGGAGACGTGAGGTCCCGCGCACAAGTCGGTGAACTCGCCCTGCTTGTAGAAGCTAAGCTCCGCGCCCTCCGGCAGATCGGCGATAAGCTCGAGCTTGTACGGCTCATCGCGCATAAGCTCGAGCGCCTCGGAGCGCGGCAAAGTAAAGCGTTCAA
>JAITGH010000005.1 GCA_031280855.1 Oscillospiraceae bacterium
ATGATGCTTGACAATTCTAGCGGCGCATGGTACAATAGAACCTGATTAAGAGGATACCGCTATGATGATAGACCTATCGAAGCTCGAGTCACGGCACACTCACGACCTGCTGAGCAGCAGCATGGATCCCGCGCCCGATTGCGTGGGTATCGACGATCAGCGCGGACGGAACGCCGAACCTCGCGCCGTTCAGCTTCTTCACGGGAGTGTCGTGGAACCCGCCGCTGATCGCGTTTTCGCCGGTCAACCGCGCCGACGGCACCGTCAAGGAAACCGTGCGCAACATCGGGGAGGTACCGGAGTTCATAGTGCACATCGTGTTGGCGGAACTGCTAACGCCGATGGAGCAATCAGCGAAGCCGCCGCCCGTCGGAGCCGACGCTCAAATCGAGGGTATAACGCTAGCCGCTGCCGAAACGGTCAGGCCGCTGCGAATTCGAGAGGCGATATCCGCTATTTTACGATTGGAGATGTAATCGAGAGCGAAACGAACTAAAAAAAGCTCCGCGCCTAAAACACTTTACCGTGCTCAAACGTCTTATTGGCAGAGTTTCGCGGAGAGGGTGTTTCACAATGAGCAAAGCTCGATACACAAATATTTATTAACAGAGGAGACATAACAATGGCGGCTTCAAACGGAAACTGCTTTGTCTGCGGTGAAACTACAGGCAAAATCGCGATGAAAAACCACATCATCAAGAAGCACGGTAACGGCGACGAGGAGTGCTGCCTTATCAAAGCTGAGGGCGCGTACGACAAAAACTACTGGCTGCTGTTTTCTGTGCCGCTTGACGCGCCGATGTCATCGGTCGACAAGTTTTTGCGCCGGATTTGGTGCGAGTGCTGCGGTCACTTGAGCGCGTTTCGGTACGGAGGCAGAGAATTCGGAAAAACTCGTAAGGTATCCGCGCTTGAGATCGGTTCTACGCTGTACTATGAGTACGATTTCGGCTCAACGACCGAGATTCTGCTGACAGTAGTTGACAAAATCTCGAGACCAAAGCAGCGTGAAAAGGTTCAACTGCTTGCTCGTAATGTTCCGCTCGCCGATATCTGTGATAACTGCGGTAAACCCGCTGCGTATGTCGATGCATGGGAGAGGGAGCTGCTGTGTGCCGAGTGCGCTGCTAAAGTGGACGAGGACGCGCTGCTTCCGGTCGTAAACTCTCCGCGCTGCGGCGAGTGCGCGTACGACGGAGAGCAGGATATCTGGACGTTTGACGTAAGCCGCCTGAAGCAATTGCAAGATTGAGCCAATTAGCAGAGAGGGAAGCACATATGTTCCTCGAACTCCTGCAAAAAGTGAGAGATTCGCTGAAATAGTGATTTTGTTTGCGCATATCAACAACATATTATTGTCAGCTAATTATAAAAACTAATTATCATATAGGAGGCGCAATCAAATGGAAAACCTGAAACTAATTGCACCGTACCCGATGTTCGGACCGGGTGCGGAAAACTTTCCCGCGTCGGACGAATCGCCCGACGGTATGCAATCCGTCGAGTGGCACGACCGTCAAGGCGGTGTGATGATTGACGTGAAGCCGAACATTGTGTACCAGTCGCTTAGTGGCGAAGACCAGCACATTCAGCTGTTTACGCCGATGTCGCTGTTCGCAATGCCGGGCGCACCGGCACCGAAGTACCCGCTGCTCGTGTATGTTCCGGGCAGCGCGTGGCACCGTCAGAACGTATGGATGGGCTTGGACAAGGCTCAATACTTTGCGGCGCATGGCTTCGCGTTCGCAATCGTGGAGTACCGCCCAACCGAAATCGGCGGCACGTTCCCCGCACAGCGCGATGACGCTATCGCCGCAATCGAGTTCTTGAAAGCTCACGCTGCCGAGTACGGCATTGATGCTGACAATGTTGCGGTTTGGGGCGACAGCAGCGGCGGTCACACCTCCGTGTGGGTGGGAATTCATGCGCCGCAACTCGTGAAGTGCGTTGTGGACTGGTTCGGACCAAGCGACATCGACAAAATGAACTACTACCCGAGCGGCATGGACCATCACGGCGCGGACAGTCCCGAGGGTTTCCTGCTTGGCAAGGTCAACGTGTTGGAGAATCCGGAACTGGCTCAAGTGGCGAACCCGATTAACGCAATCTCCGCAGACAAACCCGTTCCGCCAATGTTGATTATGCACGGCGACAAGGATAACGTTGTACCGTTCAATCAGAGCGTGCGGCTGTACGACGCGCTCAAAGCGAACGGCAAGGACGCGACGCTGTACAAGCTATTGGGCGGAGGTCACGGCAGCGGCGGTTTTGTTAGCGACGATGCGCTTGCGCTCGTTTCTGAATTCGTAGGAAAATATCTAAAATAATGGTGATAGCCACAGGGCAAAAGCATTTACTTTTTTTATGGCTCTAGGGACGATTAGAGGGTCACAAATTTTATGAAAACTCATTTTCAGGGTTTCTATCGTCTCCAGAATGGCACTCTTTTGCTGTTGGGACACAAGAAAAAGTAAATGCTGTCGCCGTGTAACTTCGCAAAAAAACACTTGACAAACGGGCAAAAGTGTGGTATAATAGAGAGTATGGAGTTTCCGCCTTTTGTAATCATATGCGGGCACTACGGTTGCGGCAAGACGAATCTTTCGCTGAACATCGCCATTGCGCAGGCGAGGCTCGGCAAGAACGTCACGCTGGTCGACCTCGACGTCGTCAACCCGTACTTCCGATCTTCCGACCATTCGCGGTTGCTGGAGATCTATAACATACGCCTGATCGCGCCGAAATCCGCCGGCGGCAACCTTGACGCGCCCGCGCTTCCGCCGGAGATACTCGCGGTCTTCGACGCGCCGGACGACTCTTCTGACTTCACGATCATCGACGCGGGGGGCGACCCCGTCGGCGCGACCGTTCTGGGAAGATTCTCTAACCGTATCATCAAAAAGGGTTACGAGATGCTTTACGTCGTGAACCGCTATCGCCCGGAGACCGCCGACGCTCAAACCGCCGCCGCGCTATTGCCGGAGATTGAGGCCGCCTCGCACCTTTGTGCGACCGGCGTCGTCAATAACTCGCACCTTATGGGCGAGACGACGCGAGAGACCGTCGTAGCCTCTATGCGCTTCGCCCGCGAAACCGCAGCGCGGCTCGAGCTGCCGCTTAAGATGGTCGCCGTCCCGCGTGAACTTGCCGCGCAGTTCTCACAGCGTGACGCGTTCCCAATCGACGTGTACGTCAAGACTCCGTGGGCTTGACAATGGTAATGTCATAAATTTGTGTATTACTTCGTCTGCCTCCCTTGCTGCTTTTTCACGCCTCACATATG
The DNA here is from genome assembly GCA_031280855.1 of Oscillospiraceae bacterium. GTDB lineage: Bacteria > Bacillota > Clostridia > Oscillospirales > Oscillospiraceae > JAISJH01. The sequence goes on from JAITGH010000005.1 coordinate 3,284, forward strand.
CAACGGTGGAGCAGTGCAAAACATACAGCTGCGGGCGTTATCCTCGTACTGCAACAAATTTCTGACAATACCTTGACCAGAAGTATCGGTGCGCGGCACTGACTTTACCGTTAAGAGGAATAAATATGCCTAGAATTACGATTAATGAAGACCTTTGCAAGGGCTGCGAGCTATGCGCCGCCGCGTGTCCGAAGAAGATCATCGCGCTCGACCCGCTGCGCTTGAACGCGAAGGGCTACCATCCGGCGGGAGTGACCGATCCGAGCGCGTGTGTCGGCTGCGCGTTCTGCGCGACGATGTGTCCCGACTGTGTGATTACCGTAGAACGGTAGAATTGGCTGTATTTTTACGAACGAAAGGAATCCGGAGCATGGCTGATAAAGTACTTATGAAAGGCAACGAGGCACTTGCCGAGGCCGCGATTCTCGCGGGGTGCAGGCACTTCTTCGGTTACCCGATTACGCCTCAAACGGAGCTTGCCGCCTATATGGCGAAGAAGATGCCAAAACTTGGCGGCACCTACCTGCAAGCGGAGTCGGAGATCGCCGCGATCAATATGGTGCTCGGCGCGTCAAGCGCGGGAGTGCGCGTAATGACGAGCTCCAGCTCACCCGGGATCAGCCTCAAAAGTGAGGGCATCAGCTACATGGCGGGTTCCGACCTGCCCGCGCTGATCGTGAACGTACAGCGCGGAGGTCCCGGGCTTGGAGGTATCCAGCCGGGTCAAGCCGACTACTGGCAAGCCACGAAGGCGCCCGGGCACGGAGATTTCCACCTCATCGTCTTCGCACCCTCAACGGTGCAGGAGATGGTCGACCTCGTTTACAAGGCGTTCGAGCTTGGCGACAAGTTCCGCACGCCTGTGATGATACTCGCCGACGGTATGCTCGGGCAAATGATGGAGCCCGTGACGCTGCCGAGCGCGCTCACCGCCGTACCTGACGAGAAGCCCTGGGCGGCAAGCGGTCACGCCAATAAACGCAAGAAGAACATCATTAACTCTCTCTACCTCGATCCGAACCTGCTGGAGAAGACGATCCTCGAGCGCCGCAAACGCTACGACCAAATCACCGCAGAGGAACAGCGGTGCGAGGAAGTGCAGTGCGAGGACGCGGAGATCGTCGTCGTCGCGTACGGCGCGTCCGCGAGAGTCAGCCGCAGCGCGGTCAATCAGGCGCGTGCGGAGGGCATCAAGGCGGGACTCCTGCGCCCGATTACGCTGTGGCCATTCCCAACCGACGCGATTGCAAGGCTCGCCAAATCGGCGGCCGCGTTTCTAACGGTCGAGATGAGCATGGGGCAGATGGTCGACGATGTCAGGCTCGCCGTTAACGGAGCGCGACCCGTAGCGTTCTACGGACGCACCGGCGGCGTGATCCCTACTCCCGCAGAGGTTCTCACCGCGATGAAGTCGCTGATTGGAGGTTGACATGGCAATCGTATTTCAGAAGCCGAAAGCGTTAACGGACGACGTGTTCCACTACTGTCCCGGCTGTACTCACGGGATTATACACCGCCTAATCGCGGAGACAATTGACGAGCTTGAGATTGAGGGTCGCACGGTCGGAATCGCGCCCGTCGGCTGCGCGGTGCTCGCGTACAACTATTTCGCGTGTGACATGGTGGAGGCGGCGCACGGGCGCGCTCCTGCCGTCGCGACCGGGATTAAGCGTGCGCGTCCGGATAACATCGTGTTCACATATCAGGGCGACGGCGACCTTGCGGCGATCGGCATGGCGGAGACCGTGCACGCCGCGACTCGCGGTGAGAACATCACGGTAATCTTCGTTAACAACGCGATCTACGGCATGACGGGCGGGCAGATGGCGCCCACCAGTCTTCCCGGTCAGGTTACGCAGACCTCGCCTTACGGGCGCGATACCGAATCCGCAGGTTTCCCGATCCGCGTGTGCGAGCTGCTCTCGACCCTCGACGGAGTCGCGCTCGCTCAACGCGTTACCGTCGACACCGTCAAGAACGTTCGCGCCGCGAAGAAAGCGATTCGGCGCGCATTTGAGAACCAGGTGAACAAGCGCGGGTACTCGATCGTGGAGGTGCTCTCAAGCTGTCCGACGAACTGGGGGCTGGAGCCAAACGACGCGCTTGAGTGGCTTCGCGACAACATGGTGCCGTACTACCCGATCGGCGTGTACAAGGATCTCTATCCGGAGGAGGGGCAGACATGAAGAAGGATTTGAACTTACTGCTTGCCGGATTCGGAGGTCAGGGACTTCTGTTCGCCGGCAAGGTGATCGCCTATTGCGGACTGATCGAGAACCGGCAGCTGTCGTGGCTGCCGAGTTACGGTCCGGAGATGCGCGGCGGTACCGCAAACTGCGGAGTCTGCATCTCTGACGAGCCGATCGGATCGCCGCTCGTCGTCGCCCCGAACCAGCTTATTGTGATGAATCTGCCGTCGCTGGAGAAGTTCGTTAACGCTGTGCCGTCCGACGGTCTGATCTTGGTGGACAGCACGATGATTCCCGCAACCGTTTCGCGTACCGACGTGACGGTGCGCTGCGTCCCGTCGACTGCGCTTGCGGAGTCCAACGGGCTCAAGGGGCTTGCGAATATCGTGCTGGTCGGAACGCTGTTTTCGGAGTACGAGTTCTGCGCCTACGACACGCTTGTTGAGGCGATTCGGAAGTCCGTACCGGCATCGAAGACCGAGATGTTCGACCTTAACATACGCGCATTGCGGCTGGGGCTCGAGTACAACTAGCGCGGTCTCACTCTAAAAATGACATAGGAGTGCGAAGGATGAAGATAATCGTAGACGCGATGGGCGGAGATAACGCGCCGCTCAGCATTGTAGAGGGCTCCGCGCTCGCGGCGGTTGAGTTGGGCGCGAAGCTTGTCCTCGTCGGACGCGGCGATGAGATATTGAAGTCGATGCACTCGCTGAGCATGGACACTCTGCCCGACGGAGTCGAAATCGCGAACGCGTCGGAGCTTGTAGACATGCACGACGACCCGGTAGCGGCAGTGCGAGCGAAGAAGGACTCCTCGCTTGTCGTCGGATTGAACCTGCTGCGCGACGGCGAAGGCTCCGCATTCGTGTCCGCCGGAAGCACCGGCGCGTTGCTTGCGGGTGCGACGCTGATTATCAAGCGGATCAAGGGCATACGCCGCGCCGCGCTCGCGCCTATCATGCCGCAGCTGCTCGGGAATCGCGTCATCATCGACAGCGGCGCGAACATCGATTGCACCCCGGAGTTCCTACTGCAATTCGCGGTAATGGGTTCCAGCCTTACAAAGAACGTCTTCGGGAAGTCCTCGCCCAAAGTCGGACTGCTTAACATCGGCACGGAGGACACGAAAGGCGGGCAGCTGCAGCTTGACGCGTACGCTCTGCTTAAAAGCGCGGGTGAGTCCGGTGCGCTCAACTTCATCGGCAACATCGAGGCCCGCGACGTGTTCCTCGGCGACGTCGACGTAGTAGTCAGCGACGGGTTCTCCGGCAACGTATTGCTTAAGACGATGGAGGGCATGGGGCTGTTCTTCATGCGGCAGATGCGATCGCTGCTATCGACGAATCTCCGAACGAAGCTCGGCGGGATGCTGATCAAGTCCGCGTTTAAGGATTTGCGAGCGCAGATGGACTACACGGAGGTCGGCGGCGGAATCCTGCTCGGCGTTACCAAGCCCGTCGTCAAGGCGCACGGATCCTCCGACGCGAAGGCGATCCGCAACGCCATCGCGTTCGCGCTCAAGTGCGCGGAATCCAACTACATCTCCGATATCGAGCTGTCAAGGAGTATCGACAATGACCAGAGAGAGGATTAACGCCGTCATCGCGGAACAGTTCGCAGTTCCCATAGAATCACTCACCGATTCCACGCGCTTCAAGGAAGACCTCAACGCCGACTCCATCGATCTCGTCGAGCTTGCCATATCGCTTGAGAGCGTATTCAACCTTCCGGAGCCGGAGAACGGCGAGTTCACCGCTCCGGCGACAATCGGCGAACTGATCGCGTACGTCGACTCGCTTTCAACGTTATGAGCGACGCGATTCCGAACATCGGGCACGTGTTCCGTGACCCGCGATTGCCGCGCATCGCGCTCACGCATAGCTCGTACGCTAATGAGCGCGGGCTCGGACGCTCCGCGTGTAATGAGCGGCTGGAGTTCCTCGGCGACTCCGTACTTGGGCACATTACCGCCGAGTACTTGTACCGCAGTTACCCTTCGAAGCCGGAGGGTGAGCTTACGAAGATGCGATCCGCGCTGGTGTGTGAGTCAAGTCTTGCGACTGCGGCTCGGCGCTTGAATCTTGGCGAGTACCTGCGGGTAGGGCGGGGCGAGGATCGCTCCGGCGGGCGGGAGCGTCCGTCGATACTCGCGGACGCGTTCGAGGCGTTGCTTGCCGCGCTCTATCTCGACGGTGGGCGCGACGTAGCGGAACGCTTCGTGCGGGAGAATCTGCTTGACCTCGCCGCGCACTACTCGACTCAGTCGGGCGACTATAAGACGCAGCTTCAAGAGATCGTCCAGCGCGACGGCTCACCCTCGCCGGAGTACCGCATTATCGGGGAACGCGGCCCCGAACATGCGCGAACGTTCACTGCGGAGGTGCTGATCTCCGGCGTCGCTTCCGGTTCGGGTGAGGGCGGCACGAAAAAGGACGCGGAGCAATCCGCCGCTCGCGCCGCGCTTAACTCGCTGACCGCACAGTAGGCGGGGGAGCGCGGAACTTTCCGTTACCACGTCCCCTATCGCCTGATCCCTGACTCCTGTTAGGCTACTTTCGTGATGTTGAACTGTGACGGCGCGAACTGTAATGTATTGCCGGTAGTCGTGTTAGCCGCGAGCTTCAACGTTGTTCCCGCAGGCAAGAACACGATGCTGTTACCCGCCGTGCTGGTTTGCGTACCGCCGCCCGCGTCAACGGTAGCGGTAGTACCCGGGATAACGCTGCCGTCACTGGAGATAACTGCGGTCTGGACGACTCCGATGTTCGACGGTGCGAAGTTCGCATTGTAGTCGATTTTGTAGTAGCCGGGTTGA
>JAITGH010000040.1 GCA_031280855.1 Oscillospiraceae bacterium
TTAGTTATCCGGGAAACAAAAAACCGCCAATACAAGAGCATAGATAAACGCGCAGTCATGAACCGCGATATTTTCTATCTCTTTGTATTGGCGATCTATAGTTTCCGCAAAAGCCCCCGAAGGGGCTTTTGCTACGCGTGAGATTGTGCTGGAGATTAGGATAGTACCACAGAGACTTCGAGATCTGTTATGACACCAGATACAGCATTGCGTACAGTGTCGGTTCCATCCAGATTTAGGTCGGCAGCTAGTATCCCGTTTAACGGGGTGATTGTTCCCATAGTTAACGAGGACGTGGTAGCGAGGGTATCCAACGAGGCAGCAACAGCCGCCACTTTACCTGTGGTGTTAGCGTTAACGAAAGGAGTGAGAACAGTTAAATCAAATGTGAACTCAATTCCGTTGTTCTTACCCTTGACGACCAGCTTATCGCCCACCTTGGCATTCTTGAGATCGTCGCTCGCGGTGATCGTCCAACCAGCAAACTGTGCGGGAATTAAAGGATTACCCTGCGTTGTCTTTGTTACTTTGAAAATCGTCGAGTCATCTGAAGTAACTACGTAGTGGTTGGTCGCTGCGGTGGGAGTAGCTTGGCTAAACGCTATCTTCGCGCCGGTCAATGTTGCTGAAGTCCAACTTGATGCGCTGTCATACACGTTTAATTGCAATACTGTCTCAATCACACGCGCCATCTTAGCCTTATTCAGGTCACCGTTGCCATTAATGAAGAATGCAGAGTTGGTTGAGTCGACCGCAGTCAGGTCAATAGTCAAAGTATAGTCCGAACCAGGTCCTGCTGTTAAGACAGCCGCAAGATTTACACTGGCCAGGCTTTGCCCCCAATCAGCAAACTTTACTTCAACAGTGAAGTTATCACCAATAGAAGTCGGACGTGCAAACGTGAGCTTAAAGCCACCGGCTGCAATTAGGTCAGAGACGTTGTTCGACATTACCTCAAATTCCGCTGCCGCACCGGTTGCCGCAACTAAACTAACCGCCCCCACAGGTTTTGCCAGGTTCTTAGCGCCGCTGTTTCCGCCGCTGCCTTGCGGACCGATGTTTTGCGCGGAGAACACATAAGCGGTGGAGTCTCCGTTGGTTGTGCCGAAGGTGTAGTCGATGACATAGACCTTGTAATCAGTGATATACGTACCGTCGGACTCGTCAATGTCCTCATAGACATAGACATGGTAGTTGTTGCCGAGTCTGTCCTTGGCCTTCATGTCCTGAGCCGCTTCGCTGGCAGAGACAGGCGTGAAGTTCAGCTTGCTGGTCGGCGTCACATACGCAGCAACCGAAACCAATACATACAGCGCACCGTCACTCGGCAGACTGCTGCCATTGATGCTTGCCGAGTATCCGCTGAGGATTTTTGCTTCGCTGCCCCACAGACGCGCTACCGTTCCGGTCTTGACAACTTGCCCGTCGCCCTCAATACTGGTGCCCTGCTTACGGATTCCGTTGTAGATGTCCGCACGGCTCTTCGTTACAGTTGCGTTGGAGCTCGGAAGCGAAGTGTCAAGCGTCTTGAACGCATCGTTGAGGAAATAGGTCATATATCGCGGGTCTGCGTTCGCGTTGTTAACCCAATCCCACTCAGAGCGCTTCGAGTTTGCGTTCGAGATCGGGTACTTGAGTACCGCGTACTCTCCGCCGCTCAGGCTAAATCCGCCGAGAATCGCGCCATTCGCGTCAAGATACACGGTGTACTTGCTGCCGTCCGCGAAGAGTTCCGCATTGGCGGCTCTCAGGACTTCCTGATACGTGCCGGAGATCCAGGTCTTCTCTCCGCTGCTTGTCGTCTGGATGTAGTGACCCTTCAGGTTTCCCTGTTGTGCCGACTGGTTCGACTTATATGAATACTTGTACGAACCCGGGGTTACGCTCTTTGTGTCGGGCTTGAACACATCGAACTCCGCGTTGAACTTGCGGCTGATCGCCGATCCGGGCAACACGAACTTTCCTGCATTGTCAGCGGTGTTGTATACCCAGTACTGCTCGTTGTAAGTCGCAACATTCTTATCAGTGTCTACTGAATAGATCCACGCGGTGTACGCGCCGGGAATGGAGAGGGAATTGTGAACAAGCTTCGGCGTTACGCGGACGATATCGCCAACCGCAAAGTCGCCAAGGATTCCGGCAATCTCCGTGTTAGTGCTGTATGAGCGTCCGTCCGCGATGTTGTTGTCTCCGGCATCGTCCAGAGCGATGGTTAAGGTCTTCGTAACAGGATCCTTGCGAACGACTTCGCCGAGGTACTCACTGGTAACAATGATCTTGTCGGCTTTGCCGTCGAACTCCGCCGTCGTCCAGAATGCCTTGCCGGTGCCGTACTTACCCGTTACCAGGTCGTACTCGCCGTTGCCGCTCAGACGTTGCTCATAAACCTTGATCGTCGCGCCCGTCCACGTTTCATCGGTCACTTCGCCAAAGAGCGTCGGGTATCCGCAAACATCCTGTAAAGCGGCATTTGCAAGTTGCGGGCTGAAGAAGTACTCTTTCGTAGAGTATCTGTTGTTTGTCATCCCATCGTCCGTTGCCCCGGGTGCGTAAGCGTTGACCACCGCTCCGTTGATGTATACCTTGAATACATCACGAAGTCTGCTGGGCAACCCACCGGTGGTTTCGGGGTTTGCGAGGACGGTTTCGATGATCTTCTCGTTCTTGTCGTCGTGCCTCCAGGAGGTGATGCCCTTGCCGTTTACTGCATACTGCCAGCGATAGTAAAGTTCGCCATACGGAGTTACCGGATCAAAGAACTTACCCGGATCAACCGTTCCGTCATCTGTAACCGATGTGTTCTCTGTCTGACGGCGGCTAAGTCCGTTGACCTTGAACAGCGGGTAGACATAGTCCAAGCTCACTTCTGAGTAATTGAGCTGATAGCCATTCGCGCTGTAGAAACCCACGTTGACATAACCGGGAGCGCTGATCGCGTTCAGGATAAACTGCGCGACTTGCTCACGGGTCGCCGGTGCGTTGTAATCGGTGATGTCTAAGCCGTCGGTCAGCCCGAGCTTAATGGCGTAAGACATCGTGTTGGTCGCCCACATCGATCCGGTCAACTCCGTGACCTTATCGACGTCGAGGATACCCTCAAGGATCTTCAGGACCTCGATGCTGGTGACGTTGTCCTTCGGGTGGTACGTTCCGTCGCCCTTACCGTTGATCGCGCCCTCGCTGACCGCCCAGCCGATGTACTTGCTGAAGAAGTCGTCCTTCGGCACGTCGCTGAATCCGGTATCGACGGGCATCAGGGTTTCCGCCTTTGCCGAGCTCAAGCCGGCTCTCGCGATGAACGCCGCGACTTGCTCGCGGGTTACGTTCTCTTTCGGTCCGAAAGAGGTGTCGCTTGTGCCCGTGGTGATCTTCGCCGCCGCGAGCACCGCGATGGCTTCCGCGTATGGGTTCGCCCACGTTACGTCCGTGAAGCTGCCCACCGGGGTGGTATCTCCCACCGGCGCGTCGGTGGTTTCCGTCTCGTCTGCGAATGCGGTTACGCCTGCGAACAGCGCAAACGTCATCGCGAGGACGAGGACGATCGAGAGCAGACGCTTTGTCTTACTCATTGTGTGGTTTCCTCCTGATAGAGTATATTAGGTTGTAAGCGGTCGAGTATCCGCGTCGGCCGCGGTCCGTACGCGTCGCGTACGTCTGCCGTCGAGCCTCTGCGAGGCGCTTGCCGCCTCAACCATGAGCATTATAGCTCACTCTCCCAATTTTGTCAATACATCTCCGCCAATTGTAACACAACTGAAACATTACTCATGCAACAGCGCGTACCGCAATCCCGCGATACGCGCATTTACTCGAGCCCGTAAGAGCCTCCGGCAACCCGTCACGTGACGCGAGGCTTACAGCAACCCGTCGGCAGAGGTCACGTGACGCTCGACCGCGTCGGTAAGCTCCGCGACGTTCGCACCCGCGCCGACGTTAACCACGCCCTGCAACCGCCCGTTCAGGAAGAACAGCTTGCGGAACCGCCCGGACTCGCGCTCGTCAACCGTGATCGTCTTGTAGGCATGAGCCTCGTTCTTGCCCGAGTCGCCGATTGCGAAGAGGCTCGTATCGAAGCCGTTGAACGTAACCGCCGGATTGACGGGCACGTACGCGCCATCGCCTCCGACTGCGGCGATTCCCGCGATCTTGCCTTGGTCGGACGCCTCGCTCCACAGCGCGTAGTTCGCGCCCTCGAACTCCGCGCAATCGCCCGCCGCGAAGACGTCGGGCACGCTGGTACGCATGTGCTCGTCCACGATGATCGCTCGACCGATCGCGCAGCCTGCGGACTTCGCAAGCTCAACGCTTGCGCGGACTCCCGTACTGATTACTACCATCTGGCACTCGATTGAGGTCCCGTCGCCGAGCGTAACGCCGGCCACGGAGCCGGGGCCGGTAATCTCGGCGACTCCCAGCCCCGTTACGACTCGAATCCCGCGTGATTCGGCAATCGAGCGCAGCAGTGCGGAGCTTTCCGCGTCCAGCTGTTTGCTTAAAAGGTACGCGGAGGTCTCGATGACCGTGACGTCAAGCTTGAGTTTACGCAGCTCCCACGCCGCCTCCAGCCCGAGCACTCCGCCGCCGATAACGACTGCGGACTTCACGTTGGGAATCGCGGCGTAGATGCGCTCTGTATCCGCGATTCGGCGGATGGCGAACACGTTCGCCAGATCCTTGCCGGGGAACGGCGGTATGAAGGAGTCCGCTCCGGTCGCGAGGATCAGCTTATCGTACGGGAATCGCTTGCCGTCTGCGGCAACGATCTTGTTGACCGCGTCGACTGAGGTCGCTTTGAGGTTCGTCAGTACGTCGAATCCGGCGAAGTAGCCCGCATCCTCGATTAGCAGGTGATCCGCGTCAATGCCCGCCGCCATCGCTTTTGTGAGCATCGGGCGGCTGTACGGCAGGTATGGCTCGTCCGCGATTATGGTGATCTTCCCGGTCTTATCGCGTCGGCGAATCTCCTTGAACGCGGCGAGCGCGGCCGCGCCTCCGCCGACGATAACGTAGCGATCGTTGGAGGTCTTCACATCGGCGGGCGAGTCGTCGTCGACGAGTTGGAAGTTCTCGCGCCCGACTCCGCACACCGGGCAGACCTCGAGCGAGCTGTCGAAGATTTCACCGCATACCAGGCACTTGACGAGTTGACGAACGCCGGACTTACGCGGGTTCTCGACTTTCAGCAGCCTACAGCCGAAGTCATAGCCGTACTCATACGCGTCGTTAAGTTCCGCGCCGCCGGGCTTGAACCGGACTCGGAACCCGTCTACGACGTTCAGTTTCAGCATCTTCAGGCGGTCGGTGATGTTCGGCACGCCCTCGCCCGTCCAGCCGTAGCTTCCGAACGCGCCTGCGAGTTTACCTCCGTGAGTTCCGGGGAACATGGACAGCGTGAGGTTCCAAATCGGCTCGAGCGCCTCACCGAGTATCGTCGGGGTACCGAGCAGGAACCCGTCGCAAACGGCGAGCTCCGCAACGACTTGCGCAGTGAGGCTCGCGCCGTCACCTGTGAGGTCGTACGTGCGCACGTCGAGACCGCCCGCGTCCGACAGTCCTTTTGCGATCTTGTCGGCGATCAGCTTCGTATAGCCGTAGGCGGTAACGTAGGCGACGACGGCGAGCGGTTTCGCGTTCGGGGTCGGCGGAGCCGACCACTCGCGGTAGGTTTGCAGGAACTCCGGGATGTGCGAATCGAGGATCGGCCCGTGACCGGGGCAGATGAGCTTTATCGGCAGCGGCTCGATCTTGTCCATCGCTTTCAGAAGGCTGGATTTGAACGGTCCGAGTATCGGGTCGAAGTACGCTTTCGCGGCTCGCATATAGCCCTCGACATCTGTAAGCTCGCTCCGCAGTATACCGTTGAACGCGTAGTGAGAGCCGAAGCTGTCGCACGTGACCAGCGTCTCATCCTCCACGATATAGGTGTAGATCGTGTCCGGCCAGTGCAGATTCGGTACGGATAGGAACCGCAGGCGCTTATCGCCGACGGCGAGCTCCCGCCCCTCTTTGACGGCGATTCCGACGAAGTCGCGGTTGACGATTTGGCGCAGGAACCCGATGGCGGCGGAGCTTGCGACGATCTTCAAGTCCGGGCGAAGCTCCAGCAGTTGCTCGACGCTGCCCGCGTGGTCGGGCTCCGTATGGCTTACCACGAGGTACTCGATATCCGCGAGGTCGGTGACCTGCTTGAGGTTCGCGAGGTACTCCGGGAAGAACTTGTCCTTGACAGTCTCGAACAGAACGGTCTTGCCTTGGGTGACGAGCGCGTACGCGTTATAGGTCGTGCCGAACTCGGTCGTCATGATGATGTCGAACGTGCGAAGTGCGGGGTCGAGCACCCCGAGGTAGTACAGCGAATCATTGAGCCGTAGCGGTAGTTTCATAAGTCGTGCCTCCTGTTGGATCGGATAGCACTATTATAATCCCGCAGTGCGCGG
>JAITGH010000044.1 GCA_031280855.1 Oscillospiraceae bacterium
TTATCTCCGAGTTAGAGGCAGAAGCCGACTCCGCCGAGAAGCTCTGACGCTATGCCGTGAAGATGGAGGGCAAGGCAATGGCAAATCTTGCGGAATTGTTCTATCGTGAGTCTAAATTACTCTCAAATATCGAGATGCAACGCAACCTGCTGGAAGCATTGCTGGTTGAAACCGATGAAAGTAACAAGACGATGGCGTCTGAACTCTTGAAGACCCTTAAGGCGGATGAGAGAAAGATACGTGAATCGCCGCAGGGGTAGAAAAAAGCTATTGACAACGCCTGAGGTATAGTGTATACTTGCTGTAACTGACGATGCACTCGGGCGAAACTAATCAACGCAGTGTTGTGAAACTTTAACATACAATACTGACAAAACGAATCAAATCCAGAAGGAGTAACCACAATGGGAAAGCAAAAGTTTGAGCGTACCAAACCCCATGTAAACATCGGTACGATCGGTCACATCGACCACGGGAAGACCACGTTGACCGCCGCGATCACTAAGACGCTTGCGTTACAAGATCCGACGAAAGCAAGCTTCATGGCGTACGACCAGATCGATAAGGCGCCGGAGGAGAAGGCTCGCGGTATCACAATCAATACCGCTCACGTTGAGTATCAGACGGATGCGCGTCACTATGCGCACGTCGACTGCCCGGGTCACGCCGACTATATCAAGAACATGATCACCGGCGCGGCGCAGATGGACGGCGCGATCCTCGTTATCGCCGCGTCCGACGGACCGATGGCGCAGACGCGTGAGCACATCCTGCTCGCCCGCCAGGTCGGAGTGCCCTCGATCGTAGTGTTCCTGAACAAGGTCGATCAGGTGGACGATCCGGAGTTGCTGGAACTGGTCGAGATGGAGGTGCGCGAGTGCCTCAGCAAGTACGAGTTCCCGGGCGACGATATCCCGATCATTCGCGGAAGTGCGCTTAACGCATTGCAAAGCGAGTCGAAGGATACCACCGCATCCGAGTACGAGTGCATCTTCGAGCTGATGAAGAACGTAGACGACTATATCAAGACTCCGGAGCGTGCGGCGGATAAGCCGTTCATCATGCCGATCGAGGACGTAATGACGATTCCGGGACGCGGAACCGTGGTCACCGGACGCGTGGAGCGCGGCCGCCTCGAGCCCGGTAACGAGGTCGAGATCGTCGGTATCAAGGAGACGAAGAAGACCGTCGTTACGAGCATGGAGATGTTCCACAAGACGCTGGAGTTCGTTGAGGCAGGGGATAACGCGGGCTGCTTACTGCGCGGAGTCGCGAAGAGCGACGTCATGCGCGGACAAGTGCTGGCGAAGCCCGGCTCGATCAAGCCGTTGACAAAGTTCCGCGGACAAGTCTACGTTCTGACAAAGGATGAGGGCGGTCGTCACACCTACTTTGTCTCGAACTATCGCCCGCAGTTCTACTTCCGTACAACGGACGTTACGGGCATCGTGAAGTTGCCGGAAGGCGTGGAGATGTGTATGCCGGGCGACAATATTGAGATGGACGTCGAGCTGATCACGCCGATCGCAATCGAGCCGGGACTGCGGTTCGCAATCCGTGAGGGCGGTCGTACGGTCGGATCCGGCGTAGTAATCGCAATCAACGAGTAGGATCCGGAACCACGTACAATCAGGCGGAGGGAAGAAGTAACGCTTCCCTCTGCAATTGTGCGGGTGGTTAGTATATGCTAAGCACCTGTAGATAGTCTGAGTGCGTTATAGCAATCGGCGAGTAGTACAAAGAAACAACTTGAAAGGTAAAAATTGCATATATATGGATAAACGTGGGATACGAGACTTAATCGCGGGGGCGGCGTTGCTGCTGTTCCTGGGGATACTGTATGTTTGGAGCAAGTTCGCGGCGCCGGTCGCGGAGTTCCTGGAGTGGGATCTGACGGCGGTGAAGCTGACGGCGAACTTCATGCTGTGCTGCTTCGTCGTCGGGATAATGCTTGGCGGACTGCTGTTCGGGAAGATGAAGGCGAAGTGGATCGCGCTGGCGGGAGGGCTGTTGCTTGCGGGCGGGATATTCGCGGCATCGTTCACGCCGAAAAATGCGCCGTGGCTGATCTACATCACATACGGGATATGCGGCGGTACAGGCGTAGGCATGGCGTACAATACGGTGCTGAGCTGCGCACAGAAATGGTTCCCGAAACGTCGAAGCCTCGCAGTCGGGGTAAGCGTGTTCTTCTTCGGATTCTCGACGGTTGTGCTCGCACCGCTGATCGTAATGCTGACGGAGACGGTGGGCGTCGCGAACTCGTTCAGAGTGCTTGCGGGATTAATCGCGGGGGCGACGGTCGCGCTGCACCGGATGATCTGCGAGCCGGATCAGGTTGAGCAAAGCGCATCCGGCGGCTCCGGCGGTGCTGTCTCGTTGACGTTCGCTCAAGCGTTGAAGTCGCGGAACCTATATCTGCTGTTCGTGTACATGGTGTTCGGGAACTCGGTATACCTGATCGCGAACCCGTCATTTCAGACGATGGCTGAGAATCGCGGGATCGGCGACCTTGGAACTACGATGCTGATGATCTCCGGGATTGCGAACGCAATCGGGCGAGTCAGCGTACCGCTGCTGATCACGAAGCTTGGCAGCCGCTATGCGGCGATGATAACGTCGCTGGCGACCGCGTTAGCGGCATTCGCGCTGTGCTTCGTGCAAGGCGTGTGGCTGATCCCCGTGGTTGCGGTGATCGCGTACTTCTTCGGAGGATACTCGGCGATCGCGCCGGTAATCGCGTCCGACTACTTCGGGTTGAAGCACATCGCGCCGATCTTCGGAGCGGTAATGTGCGGCTATATGGTGTCCGCGCTGATCTTCCCGGTGATCCTGGGCAGCTCCGGCGATACCGTGCGATTCATCACTACCGGCGCAGCTGCGGCAGTAAGCATAGTGCTGCTCGCGCTGCTTCCGAAGAAGACGCTGCAACACTAATAACCGACAAAATGCCGGACGCCTTGACGGCGTCCGGCATTTGCGCAGTTTCGCTAATCGTTACTGATTGTGA
>JAITGH010000052.1 GCA_031280855.1 Oscillospiraceae bacterium
CTCCAAGAAAATGCCGGAGTACGCGAACTTAGCAAGTCGATTCCCATTCGGCAGTACCGCCGTGATATGCGCGGTACACGCGCCGCCGAACGTTACGGCCGCGCCCTCGCGAAGCTTGCGCCCCGGCTTTACCAGGCACTCCCACACGTCGCCGCCTACGTCGCGCAATAGCAACAGCTCCGCCGAGCCGCGCCCGTCTAACTCGCCGATTAGCCGCGCAGGTAACACGCGGGAGTCGTTCATTACCAGCACGTCGCCGGAGTTAAGCAGTGACGGCAATTCGCGGAAGCTCCGATGTCGGACGCTTCCGGTTGTTTTGTCAAGCCACATCAGCCGCGACGAGCCGCGAAGTTCCGGCGGAGTCTGCGCGATCAGCTCCGCCGGTAACTCATAGTTGAAATCAGATGTCTTCATATAGTTCAGCCGGATAGAGAGGAGCTTTCCGGCAGTAGGGCAGGGGAGTCCGTCCTAACCTCGACGTGCTCATTCTCCGCAGTGACCATAAGTTGGTGTATCGGGCTGGCGTAGTTGAACACAATCACCGAGGTTATCCCGTCCTCGACCTCTTTTTGGATCAGCCGCCGTAAGTTCCGCGCTCCGTACGTCATCGAGTACGACTTCTTCGCAAGGTACTCCAACAGCCGCAAATCGAACGTGAGCGCCATGTTGCGTTCCGCCATGTTGTCGCGAAGCTCTTGCATCATGATCCCCGCGATCTTGACGAAGTCCTCTTCGCTCAGCTTGTTGAAGTAAACGACTTCGTCGACGCGGTTGAGGAACTCCGGTCGCAGGAAGTCCTTAAGCGCACGCTCCGCTTTCTCCTTGCCTTGCTCTGAAACCGAGCGATTGAAGCCGACGGATCCGTCCTTCTTGTCGCTGCCCGCGTTCGTCGTCATGATGATCACGGTATTCTCAAAGCTGACGATGCGCCCGTGGGAGTCGGTGAGCCGTCCGTCGTCGAGGATCTGCAACAAGACGTTGAGAACGTCCGGGTGAGCCTTCTCAATCTCGTCGAAGAGTATGACGGAGTACGGACGGCGTCGAATCTTCTCGGTCAGCTGTCCCGCCTCATCGTAGCCAACGTAACCGGGCGGCGAGCCGACAAGCCTTGACGACGTGTGCTTCTCCATGAACTCCGACATGTCAAATCGGATCAGCGCGTCGGGGGAGTCGAACAAATCGCCGGACAGCCGCTTTACAAGCTCCGTCTTACCGACTCCGGTCGAGCCGACGAAAATGAAGCTGACAGGCTTACGCTTCGCGCTTATCCCGATTCGATTCCTGCGGATCGCCGCGCACACCGTCTCGATCGCTTCGTCCTGACCGATCAGGTACGACTTTAACCGCTGGTCAAGTTTGGACAGTTTCTCGAACTCGTCCTCATTAATACTGCTTGCGGGTATCTTCGTCCATTGCTCGATAACTTTTGCGAGTCCCTCGACCGTCAGCTCCGGTCGAGAGGAATGTGCAAGCCCATCGAATTCTCCGGACAGCCGCAACTCCATCGTATGAATGTCCGCCAGCCGCTTATACGTGTCGTCGCTGCCGTTGACGGCAAGCAGGTACTCGCTCTCTTTACGCAGGTCGTCCAGCTCCTTGCGGATCTCCTCCATACGTGCGGAGTGGAAATCGCAGAGGTTAAGCGCGGACGCGGCCTCATCGATAAGGTCGATCGCCTTGTCAGGCAGATAGCGGTCGGTGATGTACCGCTCTGAAAGCAGAACCGCTTGACGCGCCGTCGAATCGCTTATCTGCACGCCGTGATACTCCTCATAGTAGTGCGCGATCCCCTTGATGATCTCGATGGAATCCTCAATCGAGGGCTCGGAAACATTGATGGGCTGGAATCTGCGTTCCAACGCGCTGTCGCGCTCGATATGCTTACGGTACTCATTGAACGTAGTCGCGCCGATGACCTGAATCTCGCCGCGGCTCAACGCAGGCTTCAGGATATTGGCGGCGTTCATCGCGCCGTCGGCGTCTCCGGCTCCGACGAGCGTATGTATCTCGTCGATTACCAGGATCACGTTACCCTCAGACCGCACGTTGTCAATGAGAGTCTTCATGCGAGCCTCAAATTGACCGCGGAACTGCGTTCCTGCGACCATCGCGGTCATGTCAAGCAAAAGCACTTGCTTATCGCGAAGCTTGAACGGAATCTCTCCGGACACGATCCGCTGAGCCAGTCCCTCCGCGATTGCAGTCTTACCAACGCCGGGCTCCCCGATTAGGCACGGGTTATTCTTCGTACGCCGATTGAGTATTTGTATCAGCCGCTCCGTCTCGATATCCCTTCCGATAACAGTGTCCAGCGAGCCTTCCTCCGCACGCCGCGTCAGTGAGACGCAGTAAGTCTCAAGGAACTTGTTACGCTTGCGTTTAGCGTCAGACGGCGGATGTTGATGCGGGTGTGGCAACTCCTGCGGCTTGGGGCGCTCGGCGTCGTGATTCGGCGCGGCTCTGCCGTCCGGAGCGGAATGTGAGAACAGGTTCTTCAAAAACGGGAACATCGGGCCGTCGACGGAGTCTTCCTCATCGTTGCTGTCTTGATCGAGCATACCGTTGAACATGCCGCCCTCACCGAACGCTTCCTGCATCCCCTCGTTCAGCTGTTCGAGATCGTCGTCCGACATCCCCATGCGGCGCATTACGTCGTCCACGGGTTGTATCCCCAGTTCCTTCGCGCACTTAAAGCAGTAACCATGTTGGCTTGAGGTTCCGTTCTCGATTGAGGTTACGAAAACCACCGCGATGTTCTTTTTACACCTGTCACAGATTGGTACAGCCATGTTTACTCCGCGTTCAGCGAGCCTCGCCGTCTTCCTCGCGTTGAACGCTTCCTTTCGTTTTTTGTTGGATTGATATGAACTTCGATACGTAACTGGCAAACGCCAGCAGCATGATTACTATCGCGCCCGTTATCATGATCGATGGGATCGGCGGCTTGATATGCCCTTTTCCAACGATAAGTATAACACATACCGCGAAAAATACAACCGTAGAAGTTTTTCCAAATACGTTTGACGGCGGAGTATCCGCGATCTTCCTGAACAGAACCAACGCGCCGATTCCCATCAGTACTTCCTTCACGAAGAACGTTATGACCGCCCACGGCGGAATCGTCTCATCCACCGTTATACATACCAGCACTGTAAACGCCATCAGTTTGTCGCCCAATGGGTCAAGCACTCTCCCCAGTGCGGACATCATCTTATACTTTCGCGCTATATAGCCGTCAAGAATGTCCGTCAAGCCGGCGAGTATATAGATCAGCACAGCGCGAAGCCCCGAGTACTCGCCGCCGTCAAAGTACGTTACGGCGAACACGGGTACCAGCAACAGCCGGAATATCGATAGCAAGTTGGGTATCGTGAACTTTTTCATCATGTCCATTTCACATGTCTTACTCTAGATTGGCTCGCACCGTCATCGCGATAGCTCCGGTCGATTGCGCTCATGGTAAGTTATGCGCGGTTTTACTCCGGCGTGACAACGGTTATATGCTCCGGATTCCCGATCGTGACGTTCTCCGCAACGAGCGCGCCCTCGCTTAGGATCGCTCGGCTGATTTTCGCGCCGCGGCGAATGACGCAGTTCGCCATGACTACGCAACCGTCAAGCTCCGCGCCCTCCTCCACGACGACTCCGCTTGAGAGTATGCAGTCCCGAATCGAGCCGTCGATCTCGCAACCCTCCGTCATCAGGCAATTGGAGACCCGACCCTTGCCGCCGATGTAGTGCGGAGGTTTCCCAACGGCGCGAGACATTATCTGCCACGATGGCATCCCCAAAGCCATTCCGCTGAGCATATCCATGTTCGCTTGCCATAGCGCGTCTATCGTTCCCACGTCTTTCCAGTATCCGTCGAATCGGAACGCGAACACGTTCTCTTCGCCCTTAAGGTAGCGCGGGATTACGTCCTTACCGAAGTCGTGCTCCGACCGCTCGTCTTCCTCATCGCGCATAAGGTGCAGCCGCAGTTTCTCCCACGTGAAGATGTAGATCCCCATCGAGGCAAGGTTCCCCTTCGGCTGTATCGGCTTTTCCTCAAACTCGGTTATACGCAGGGACTCGTCTGTGTTCATGATCCCGAACTGGTGCGCCTCATCAAACGGTACGCGTATAACCGCAATTGTGAGATCAGCAGACTTCTCCTTGTGGAACGTCAGCATCTTCGCATAGTCCATCTTGTAGACGTGATCGCCGGAGAGGATCAGCACGTACTCCGGGTTGAAGTTATCCACATACGCGATGTTCTGGAAGATCGCGTTCGCGGTGCCGGAGTACCACGTTCCGCCTCCGTCAGTGCTGTACGGCGGCAAGATTGTCGCGCCGCCGCTTATCCGGTCAAGATCCCACGCTTGCCCTTTCCCGATGTAGTTGTTGAGCAACAGCGGCTGGTACTGCGTAAGGATCCCGACGGTATCGATGCCGGAGTTCACGCAGTTCGACAGCGGGAAGTCGATGATACGGTACTTCCCGGCGAACGTGACCGCCGGTTTCGCGATGTTATCGGTCAGCGCGTATAGCCTCGACCCGCGCCCTCCCGCAAGCAGCATCGCAACGCACTCTTTCTTCGTCTCTGAAAACATGGAGCACCTCATTGTCCGGCTCCCAATCGTATTGACGGCGTCTCGCTCGATTGGGCTACTGCAGCAACCATATACCATATATAGTATATATCGGAATTCGCCGGGTTAAACTTTAGACCGGGCGCAAAATCAACGTGCATAGCGGCGGCAGAGTGACGCTGACGCTATGTTCAAACCCGTGGCACGCAATCGGCTCCGACTCAACCATTGCGGAAGTCGCCGTTCCCCAGCCGCCGAACTCCGCAAGGTCAGAGTTGAACGCCTCCGTAAACGCGCCGGACTCCGGCACTCCGAAGCGATAGCCCTCGCGGAGTACGGGCGCGAAGTTCTGCGCGATGATCAGCGTGTTACCCGATCTGTCGCTGCGGGTAAACACGATGACGTTCTGATCGCGATCGTTCGGGCTGATCCAACGGAATCCGTCCCAGCTGTAGTCGATCTCCCACAGGGCAGGGGAGTCGAGGTAGAATCGGTTAAGAGCGCGTACGTAGTTATGCGTCTTCGCGTGCATCGGATAGTCAAGCAAGTGCCAGTCGAGGCTATCCTCCTCGTTCCATTCTATGAACTGTCCGAACTCCGTACCCATGAAATTCAGCTTCTTACCCGGGTGCGTGAACATATAACCAAGGAACGCCCGCAGACCCGCGAACTTCTGCTCATAGCTTCCGGGCATCTTGTTAAGCAGGGAAGCCTTACCGTGCACGACTTCGTCGTGGCTGATCGGTAGTATGAAGTTCTCACTGAACGCGTAGTGGAACGAGAACGTCAGCTTATCGTGCAAGTGCTTGCGGTAGAGCGGGTCGGCGGCAGTATACTTAAGCATGTCGTTCATCCAGCCCATGTTCCACTTGAAGTTGAACCCGAGTCCTCCGTCGTGAACGGGAGCCGTGACCATCGGATACGCCGTGCTTTCCTCCGCGACCATGATAACGTTGGGGTAGTACTCGAATGCGGCGGTGTTAAGCTTTTTAAGGAAGGCGACCGCGTCCGGGTTCTGATCGCCGCCGGACTCGTTGGGAAACCATTGCCCGGGCTCTCGCCCGTAGTTGAGGTATAACATCGAGCTGACCGCGTCGACTCGCAACCCGTCCGCGTGGTATAGATCGAGCCAGAACATCGCGCTCGACACCAGGAACGACTGAACCTCCGTACGGCCGTAGTCGAAGCATCGCGTGCCCCATTGCGGCTGCTCCATCTTGTCCCAGCCGTGAGCCTCATAAAGGTAGTCGCCGTCAAACTCGACAAGTCCCGCGCCATCTTTGGGGAAGTGCGACGGCACCCAGTCAAGCAGTACGCCGATCCCGGCCTGGTGGCATTTGTCAATTAGATACATCAGATCCTTCGGATCGCCCCAGCGAGAGCTTGCCGCGAAGTAGCCGCTTAACTGATACCCCCAGCTTTTCCCATACGGG
>JAITGH010000085.1 GCA_031280855.1 Oscillospiraceae bacterium
ATCGCACCCCGTATCAGCGTTGTGAAAACAACCTCGCCGATTGTCCCGTCACTCACTGTTTGAAGCGTATCCGGGTCGATGACCTCGACATACAAGTCGCGCTCCCTTATGTGGTAGAAATCAACGTCGGGCGCACAACTCACCGCGAACCCGAGCCCCGTCTCCCGCATACCGTAGTGCTCATAGATCTCGCAGTCGAAGCGCTCGTGAAGCGTTGCGCGGCAAGCGTCGGAGACGTACTCCGACGTCAGCAAGAACTTGCGCAAATCCGGCAGCGCAGCGGCGTTAAGCTCTAACGCTTGCTGCGGCGAGCACACTACGCAAGTCGCGTCGGCAATCGAGCTGACGACCTCAATCGGTATGACCCGCAATGCCTGTGCCAGCAAATCGCCGATGGACGCGGTCGTTTTGCCCGGGAACATGCAATGAACGCGATCGTTGCCGCTTACGACGCACTGCATTCCCGTGCGGAAGAACTTCACCGTTAGCTCCAGGTCGTATTCTGAGTAATAGACGCGTTTCGGCGATTCCGTCGTGCCGCTGGTGAACAAAGTGATGATCCGAGGGATCTCCGCCGGTGAGGCGCACAGCATATTAAGCCCGAAGCGCCGAATGTCAGCCTCTGATGTAAACGGTAGTTCGGTAACCTCTTGCAAGTTACCAAGCGGGCGCTGCGGCAATCGCGGGCGGTAGAACTCCGACAACGTTCGCGCTCGCTCGATTGAGCCGTTAATCGCACTCAGCGGATCGCGCAGCGCGTATGCGTTCATCGGATTGTTTCCCGCTTGGTAAGTCCGTGGTTTCGTCATAAGTAACCCTCCGCCTCTTAGACCTGATTAGCGCGTACCATGAATCCGCACGCGCCCTTATTAACGTGCAAGCGCGAAATTGTCCTCAAGCGAGCGAGAATCGCCGCTTTCAAGGTAGGTGTAGTTATCGGGCACGCTGCCAATCAGCACGGTCTCCGCAACTACTATTTGTGAGACGACGGTCGCGGTCGCGGAGTCCCCCGCCATCAACGACTTAACGTCGACCGAAACGTCCAGCAAGATCCGGTGGCGAGTCTGGTTGATACCCGCTGCCGTGAATACGCTGGTGAACGTCACCGTCGCCGCTCCCAGAACAACGATCCGTACCGGAATCTGCGGTCCCCGTCCAATCGTAAGGTGCGAGCCGATCAGATTCCCAACGGGAACGTTTACCCTCGCAGAGCCTTGCCGTTCAAGGCTCTGCATGATTGACTCGGTAAGCTCCGTCTTCAGCATGTTGATCGTAGAAACATTCGTCATCAGCGCGGAGACCTTACCTGATTGATCGCGCTCCAGCGAGATGAAACTTGCGTAGTCCATGCCGCCGCGAGCCATTCGCTCTGCGACTGCGGCGTTGATCAACTGCGCGACATGATTCTTCGCGGTCGCCGCCGCCATCTCAGTAACGCTGTCCGCCAGCCGCGCATACAGCGGTATCGCCAGCACTATCGCGAGAAGCGTAAGCGCGAGCCTTACGCGTACTCGTAACGTTTCGCTGAATCGGTACGCTCGGCAGAATCGAGTTAATCGTCTCATAATACTTCACGATATGCTCGCCTCGCCGTGCGTATGCGTCCGATTTGCGATTACCCCGGCTTCGAGGCTTGAGACGCAAGCCTCTCGTACTTCGACTTCGCGTTCTGCTCCGCGATTTGGAACAGCCGCTCCGCACGCTCCGGGAACGAGAGCTTCAACGCGCTGTAGCGGGTCTCGTTCATGATATAGTCGCGGTACGGCGCGGAGGGCGCCTTACTGTCAAGCGTGAACTCGCCGGAGTCGGGATTATAGCGCGACAGGAACCAGTAACCCGCCTCGACCGCTTGCTTCTCCGTCGCAATCGACTTGCCCATGCCGCTCTTATTACCGTGGTTGATACAAGGCGCGTACGCGATAATCAGGCTCGGCCCGTCGTACGCCTCCGCCTCCGCGATCGCCTTTATCGTCTGATTGTAGTCCGCGCCAAGCGCGATCTGCGCGACGTAGACGTAGCCGTACTGCATCGCAATCGCGGCAAGATCCTTCTTCTTCGTCGATTTCCCGCTTGCCGCGAACAGCGCGACCGCGCCCGTCGGAGTCGCCTTGCTCGACTGACCTCCGGTGTTCGAGTAAACCTCCGTATCGAACACGAATACGTTGATGTTCTGCCCGGACGCGATTACGTGATCCAGTCCGCCGTACCCGATGTCGTACGCCCAGCCGTCGCCGCCGAAGCACCAGAAGCTCGGCTTCACAAACAGATCGCTCATCTCCAGTATCTCTCGCCCAAGCGTGCATAGCTCACAGCCGCAACGGTCGTGCTCATGATCCCACAGCTGCTCGAACAGATCGGGCGCGTTCTCCTTGAACCCCGCTTTCTCCTCCGCGTCGATCGTAGTCGCCCACTCGAGCTTCTCACGCATTGCGGCCGACGCAAGCTTCGACGCTTCACCCTCATCGCGAGCGTCCAGCCACGCTTGCAGTACCGCCCGAATCTCGTCCGAGCACCACTCATGCGCGATGAACTTCTCCACAAGCGTCACGAGCTTCGCTCTGCGCTGCTTAGAGGCGTACAGCATCCCAAGCCCGAACTCCGCGTTGTCCTCGAACAGGCTGTTGCTCCACGCGGGCCCGCGTCCGTCCTTACCGACGGTGTACGGAGTGCTGGGAGCGCTGCCGCCCCAAATCGAGCTGCAACCCGTCGCGTTCGCAATGTGCATCCGGTCGCCGTACATCTGCGTGATCAGCTTCGCGTACGGAGTCTCGCCGCAACCCGCGCACGCGCCCGAGAACTCGAACAGCGGCTTCTTCACCTGCGTACCCTTGATCGACGTCGCGGCGAACGGCAGTGCCTTGTCCGCGACGTGCTTCACCGCGTAATCAAACGCGGCTTGCTGGTCGTACTGCGTCTCGATCGGCTCCATGACCAGCGCCTT
>JAITGH010000120.1 GCA_031280855.1 Oscillospiraceae bacterium
ACCGAATCGAGGCGAAGAACGCCGAATTGAAACATGCCCATGGGCTGGCGAGAGCTGATTCTGTGGGTCTTTCTGCCGTGCGATTGCAGACATTCCTGACCGCATTCACCGCGAATGTCAAGCGGATCGTGCGCCTCTCAGCTACAATCCTGGCATAGTGCCGGGTCTTTTTTGCGCTTTCGCGCCGCGCCACTTCGGTTTGCGCGGTTGCTTGCAATTTTTGCCCCTTTGTCAGCGGGCTCCCGTCCGTGTGGGCGGGGTCGCAGCGCGGAGGTGCGGCGCGCGTGCTCCCCGCGCGGTCGCCGTGTGCGGGGAGCAGCTAATCGCAAGGGCTGAGCGCTGCCTGCTCATCCTACAGGAGAGCCGTATATAGCAGAGTTTAACTCAAAATCAAGCTCTAATGTGCAAGGCTGCCGAAGTTTTTCGGTGATTGTTGCATAATATTCAAAAAGTTGCATAAACTGCGAATATTTCACTTTGTATCCGCATATACTTATTTGTAACCATTGTGTTGCTAATCTGTATTAATGGAGAAATCAAATTGAAACCAAAAACTCAACTTGCCGCGCTATTCCTGTTATGCACGGTAACTTTTGGAAGCGTAATCGCACTTAACGGCAAGACCATCGCGGATGCGGAGGCGCTTCCGGCGATTCAAACGGTGCAGGAACCGCGTGATTTGATGCAGTCGCAAATTGACAGTATCAGCAACCTCATCGCTCCGTCGGTGACGGAGATGCCGGAGATTGAGCCGGATCGCTCCGTACTGCGAAGATTCGACGGGATTATTACGACTCCGATGCCGACTCCCGTACCGACGTCGAAAATGAGCTCCCCGGTTTGGGTGTTCAACTCCGACCGCGACGTAGGGGTCGAGTACGTCAAATACATCGAAGTCTCCGCAACGGCGTACACGACGGAGCGTCAGAGCAATAAGATCACCGCGACCGGGACGACGGCGCGAGTCGGCGCGATTGCGGTCGACCCGACGGTAATCCCGTACGGTACGCGCATGTACATCGTATCAGCTCGCGGCGACTGGATCTACGGCTACGCCGTCGCGGAGGACTGCGGGGGCGGAATCAAGGGCAACAAGATCGATTTGTTCTTCGACACATATGATGAGTGCATCGAGTTCGGAGTCCGCAGAGCCATCGTGTACGTGCTCGACTAGCGCGGTACTAGTGTGCGTCGATTGCGCGCAAGAGCGCAGACTTGACCTCTTCAATCGGAGCCTGACCTTTCGAGGCTTTCATGACGGCGCCGATGAGCGACTGCAACGCTTTTTCCTTGCCGGCGAGGTAATCTCGGACTGCGGCAGGGTTATCGGCGATTGCGGCGGTACATAACGCGTCTACGTTAACCGCGCCGCCGATGCCGTCGCGCTCAACGATCGACTGCGGCGATCGTCCTGTCTCCAGCATTGCGCTAAGTACGCGCTTCGCCGCATCGCGGCTGAGCGTGCCGGAGTCGGTCAGTGCGACAAGCTCCGAAAAAGCGGCTGCGTCGAACTTGAGGTTCCATTCCTCGCGTGCGACCTCCGTGCTGACCTCGGCGAAGAGTTTCGTCAGGATAAAGCTTGCCGCAAGCTTAGCGTTGACTTTGGCGGCGACATCGTAGAACTCCGCGACTTTGCGATACTTTGACAGGAGCGCGGCGTCGGATTCCGTAAGCCCGGACTCGGCAACGTAACGCTTCGCTCGAGCCTGCGGAGTCTCCGGGAGCGCGGAGCGCAATCGCTCGACGTCCGCGTCGGTAAGCCGTACGGTGATAATGTCAGGCTCGCGGAAGTAGCGGTAGTCGTCGGAGTTCTCCTTGTCGCGCATTGACGCGGTTTCGCCGGACGCGGCGTTGAAGCCGCGAGTCTCCTGTATGACTCGTCCGCCGGATTCCAGCACTTCGATTTGGCGCGAGACCTCAAACTCGATCGCCTGCCGCACCGATGCGAATGAGTTGAGGTTCTTGACCTCGGTTCGAGTGCCAAGCGTCTCACTGCCCTCCGGGCGTACGGAGACGTTGACGTCGCAGCGCATCGAGCCTTCCTGCATACGGCAGTCGGAGACTCCGGCGTTGCGAACGATGCTTTGCAATAGCTCGAGGTACTCCGAAGCCTCGGCGGCAGAGCGCAAGTCGGGTTCGCCGACCAGTTCCATGAGCGGCACTCCGGCGCGATTGTAATCAATGAGCGTCCTACCGCGATCATGGATCAGCTTTCCCGCGTCCTCCTCAAGGTGGATGTGGTTGAGGCGAATCGTGCGGCCGCTTGATAGGGTAACGCTTCCGCCGATGCATAGCGGCGCATGGAATTGCGAGGTCTGGAACGCTTTCGTCATATCAGGGTAGAAGTAGTGCTTGCGATCCATGTAGCTGACGCGAGCGATCTCGCAGCCGAGCGCGAGTCCGGCGGTAACGGTGAATTCGACGGCTTGACGGTTCAACGACGGCAATACTCCGGGATGCCCGAGGCATACGGGGCACACGTTACTGTTCGGCTCGCCGCCGAACTTCGTCCCGCATGAGCAGAACACCTTGCTCGCCGTCGATAGCTCGATGTGAGTCTCCAGCCCTATTACGGTCTCCCACTTCATACTCGCACCCCCATGTCGAGATTCGCGACGAACTCGCGATCTGTTGCTCGTTCAAAGTCCGCCGCCGCGTCCAGCAGCGCCGCGTCGCTGAACGCGGAGCCGATTAGCTGCACCCCGATCGGAAGTCCGGCGGAATCGTTACCGCATGGCACGCTGACTGCGGGTAACTCCGCGATGTTCGCGGTGACCGTGCAGATGTCGGTTCCGTAGATCTCCACGGGCGACAGATTCGCGCCGATCTTCAGCGCGTTGGTCGGCACGGTCGGGGTCAGCAGCATTCCGCACCGTCCGAAAACGTTGTCCTCGATTTGACGCTTTATCGCATGGCGCAAGTCCTGCGCTTTCTTGTAGTACGCGTCGAAGTAGCCGGAGCTGAGCACGTACGTGCCGAGCATGATGCGCCGCTTGACCTCCGCGCCGAACCCTTCGGAGCGCACTCTCGAGATCCCGTCGTCGATGTCGTCATACATGTCGGACGCGAAGCCGTAGCGGATCCCGTCGTAGCGTCCGAGATTGCTGCTCGCCTCCGCACACGCCAGAATGTAGTACGTCGGCAGTACGTACCGCAGAAGCGGGAACTCCACAGGCACGATTTCGTAACCGAGCCGTTCGAACGTGTC
This sequence comes from Oscillospiraceae bacterium, assembly GCA_031280855.1. GTDB lineage: Bacteria > Bacillota > Clostridia > Oscillospirales > Oscillospiraceae > JAISJH01. The sequence goes on from JAITGH010000120.1 coordinate 3,209, forward strand.
AATTGCGTTGCGAACGGCTTGCTCGACGTCGGGCGAGACTCCCGTGAAGAACTCGCTTGCGACTCCGATTGTGCGATTGAGCTCCGGCGCGAGGTTAGGGAGCGTGCGCGACGTCATGTCGAGCGCGTCGGGCTTCGCGATCACTTGGAAGACGGCTCGAGCGTCGTCGGAGTCCTCCGCGAGTATGCCGATCTGGTCAAGGCTGGACGCGAAGGCGATAAGCCCGCGTCGGCTAACCGCTCCGTACGTTGGCTTAAGTCCGAGAAGTCCGCAGAACGCTGCGGGTTGACGAACGCTGCCGCCGGTATCGGAGCCGAGACTATACGCCGCCAGATTCGCCGCGACTGAGCTTGCGCTGCCGCCGGAGCTTCCGCCGCTGACGTAGCCGATATTGTGCGGATTCTTCGCACCGCCGATTCGGGAAGTCTCGCACGTTGACCCCATCGCGAACTCGTCCATGTTCGCCTTGCCAAGCAGTACAGCGTTCCGAGCCTTTAACAGCTCCCACGTGAACGCGTCGTACGCGGGCTTGTATCCGGCAAGCATGTTCGACGCGCAGGAGGTCTCCAACCCTCGAGTACTGATGTTGTCCTTTAGCGAGAACGGGACGCCCTCAAGCGGGGCGAGTCTCTCGCCCCGCCGGAGTTTCGCGTCGACCGCGTCAGCGGTTGCAAGCGCGGTCTCACGCGTGACGGAGATGTACGCTGCCAGATCCGCGTTCGCACTGTCGATTGCGGCGAGGTACCGCAGGGTAAGCTCGCGGCATGTGCACTCGCCGGAGGTTAGCATACGTTGGATGTTCGCGATTCTAGCCACGTTTACGTACCTCCAAAACGAAGTACTCGCCGTCGGAGGTCTTGGCGTTCGCAAGCATTTCGGCTCGATCCGGCGACGGAGCCGCAATGTCGGAGCGCAGCGAATCTAAGCCTGCACCGCGGTCGAGCGGCGCGGACTCGACCATCGCGCTCGTAATCTGGTCGGCGAACGCGACGATCGCGCTCATATCGTTTGCAAGCGCGTCAAGCTCCGTATCCGCGACGTAAAGCCGCGACAGCTGCGCGATTCGCTTGATCTGGTCAGTAGTTATCACTATAGCCTCCTAAGATGGGTATTGTCAGAAATCCAACGCCGCGAAGTAACCTCCGTGGATTGCGCCGTCGATTTTGCCCGGACGCTTTGCGTCTCCGATTAGCGCGACGTAGGGCGCGGCGTTCGCAAAGTCGAAATATGGCGAGTCATACGGGCGCATTCCGGTCGCATACAGCACGGTGTCGAATCCGTCGGGGAGCGCGTCGAGTTTAGCGTTTGTCCGAACTTCGACGCCCGCGTCCGCGACGCTGCCCAGTATTCCCATACGCAGCATATCGCCGGAGTCGCCGCAGATCCTGTCGGCGATCTCAAATACCGTGACTCGTTTACCCTGAGTTTGCAGATAGATCGCGATCTCCGTACCGATCAAGCCTCCGCCGATGATGGCGATCTTCTCGCCGACGATCTTCTCCGGGGAGAAGTATGCGACGGTCGCGTGGTGAGCGGACTCGATCCCTTCGATATTCGGGACTGCGGGAACGCTGCCGGTCGCGATGATAAGCCCGTCGGGCGCGAAGCCGTCGATTACGCTGCGCGTAACTTCAGTGCTGAGGTGAACTCTGACGCCGGAGTTGGTAAGCTCGTTCAACAGCCACGCTTTGAAGTGCCGAACCTCCGACTTATGCGTATCGATATCTGAGAACCGAAGCCAGCCGCCGAGTTCGGAGTTCTTGTCGTACAAGTGAACCTCGTGCCCCAATTGCGCGGCGGTAGTCGCGGCTTGAATCCCGGCGGGACCTCCGCCGACGACCATCACGCGGCGCGGCTTCGAGCCGAACTCTACCGGTGGGAACTCCGCGCAGAACCCGAGCCGCTCCTCACGCCCGATAAGCGGGTTCACCGAACAGATGAAATGCTTGTTGCGATTGTCGCTGTCGGTACAGTTGAGGCACCGCAGGCACGGGCGGTTAGCGACTCCGTCGCGGGCTTTCTTCGGCAAATACGGATCCGCGATCAGCGCTCGCGACATGCTGACTCCATCGGACTTGCCGTTTGCGAGTATCTCCTCCGCCTGACCCGCGCTGAGTATCGAGCCGACCGTGAAGATTGGAATCGTGACGCGCCCGCTCTTCTTGAGGTACTCCGCGAGGTGCACGTTTTGCCCGACGGGCGCGTACGGCGTCGCGAATATCCCGGAGAAGCTGTCGGTACTGACCTCGATCAGGTCGACGTACTCTTGAAGGCGCGTGACGAACTCCAGCGTATCGGCGACGGTGAATCCGCCGGAAACGCCCTCCTCACCGCTGATTCGAGCGGTAACGATTGCGTTGCCGTTACGTTCGCGGATCCGCCGAAAGACTTCGAGGGGGAAGCGCATACGGTTCTCGAGGCTGCCGCCGTACTCGTCGGTGCGCGTGTTCTTGATCGGCGAGAGGAACTGCGCAAGCAGCCAGCCGTGCCCGGCGTGAACGTGAACGGCGTCGAATCCGGCGTGAAGCCACAGCGCGGCGGTCTCGGCGTGAGCATTCGCGACGAAGTCGAAGTCGGGCGTCGTCATTGCTCGCACGGTTGTGCCAAAGTGATTCGTACCTGCGACGGGTCCGAACATCCTATCTTTGTCGCGGTTGTACTGTTCCTTGACGTTCATGCCGCCGTGGGTAAGCTCGACGGAAGCGATTGCCCCGCGCTCGTGGATGACTTGCGCCATCTCGCCGAAAAGCGGCAAGTTATCCGCGACGCTGTTCATGCCCGGAGTATGGTTGCCGCCGTCGCAGACGCTGACCTCCCCGAGGTTAACGATCCCCGCGCCGCCGCGAGCCTTGTGTTCGAGGTAGCGGATGTAATAGTCGGTCGGTCTGCCGTCTACGGTATGGAAGAGCATATTCGGCGCGGACATAATGCGATTCTTGACGACGTGACCGCGCAGCTTGAACGGCGTGAACAGCTTTGGATAAGTCGGAGCG
>JAITGH010000048.1 GCA_031280855.1 Oscillospiraceae bacterium
GATTCTTTAGATAGTAATTGTGAAGCCGATGTAAAATCCCCTCGACTTTCGTCTCTTCGCTCTTCGCGGTTTGATTCGTATAGACGGCGGAGAACATGAAGTCACGGAACGACTCCATAACGAAGTACATCTCGGGCGAGAAGCCGATTTCGCCCGTTTTCGCGCTGTGGCGAATGAGGTCAAGCGTAATCGTATTGATACGGTTGGAGTAGCCGAATCCCGTAACGTTCGCGATCTCCGGCGGGATGTCGGAGTCGCGGAGGATACCTGCGCGAAGCGCGTCGTCGGTATCGTGGCAGATGTATGCGATTCGGTCGGCGATCCGGACGGCTTGACCCTCTGCCGTTGCGGGCAGTGCGGAGCCCGTGTGGTTGAGGATCCCGTCGCGAACCTCGAACGAGAGGTTCAGCCCGGCTCCGCCGCGCTCCAGCGTATCGACGACTCGAAGGCTTTGCTCGTTATGTTCGAAGTGCCCGACGATGGAGCGCAACGCTCGCTCGCCCGCGTGTCCGAACGGAGTGTGCCCGAGGTCGTGACCCCACGCGATCGCCTCAGCCAGATCCTCGTTCAGGCGTAAGGCGGAGCAAACGGTTCGAGCGATTCGAGTGACCTCGATCGTGTGAGTCATGCGAGTGCGGTAATGGTCGCCCTCCGGGTTGATGAAGCACTGCGTCTTATGCTTGAGCCTTCGGAACGACTTCGAGTGCACGATACGATCGACGTCTCGGCGGAAGCACGTACGGACGAGGCACGGAGTTTCCTCCCGCACGCGCCCCTGCGACTCGTCGGCGAACGCGGCCTCGGGCGCAAACGTCAAATGCTCCAGCTGCTCACGGTGCTCTCTCCAAGATATCTCCATACAATAGATATACGCACGCTCACCCCGTTTCTCCTCTTTTTTTCTACAAATTTCGCGGGGGGGGGCGATTTGACAATGATTGGGACGTTACGGGGGTTGGAACGCGACTTTTTTTGAAAAAAAGTCGACAAAAAACTTTTACATTGGGTGCTGTGTTCTACGCACGATTTCACTTGAGCCTCTGCGTCTTCGGAGGGATCTTAAGTTGCCCTAATGGCAACTTAAGATCGGCATAATTGTCAAGCTACGGAGCTTGACATCACCTCGAAACTCGAGCGCCATCAGGGCGCGAGAGTTTCCCTCCGTAGACGCTTTAGGCTAAAATATAAAAGTTTTTGTCAAACTTTTTTCAAAAAGTTTGCGTCCCCAACCCCCTCGTAACCCCCGTAACGTCCCAATACATAACCCTAACCCCTCGTAACCCTCGTAATCCCCGCGTCTCAATACATTATCAAAACGTTACTCCTAACCTATTGCAATTGGGCGGGAAGTGTGGTAGATTATAAAGAGTGAAAAAAGAAAAAAAAGTGCTTGACAAGCGGGCGGGGACATGCTATAATACATAGCTGTGATATATGTTATGCCGAGCTGTCAAGCGGGAGGGCTACATGTCGGTCATTATCCGAAACAACCTGCCGTCTGCGGACGTGCTTCGCGATGAGAACATCTTCGTAATGCGGGAGAGCAACGCGAAGTCGCAGGACATTCGTCCGTTGAAGATACTTGTGCTTAACCTCATGCCTACGAAGAGTGTTACGGAGTCCCAGTTCCTGCGCAAGCTGTCGAACTCCCCGCTTCAAGCGGAGATCGAGTTTATCCATATGGTCAGCCACACCTCGAGAAATACGGATCCCGGGCATATGGAGCAATACTACACGACGTTCGGCGCGGTGCGGCACCGCAAGTTCGACGGGCTGATCATCACCGGCGCACCCGTTGAGACTTTGCGGTTCGAGGACGTCGACTACTGGGGTGAGCTGTGCGAGCTTATGCGGTGGTCGGAAACGAACGTATTCTCAACGCTTCACATCTGCTGGGGCGCGCAGGCTGGGCTGTACTTCCATTACGGCGTGAACAAGCACTCGCTGCCGCAGAAGCTCTCCGGGGTTTTCGCTCACGAGCTCGTGAACCCGAAGTCGCCGCTATTCTTCGGGTGTGACGATCGGATCATGATGCCGCATTCGCGGTTCACGGAGGTTCGCGAGTCCGAGATCCGGCGCGTCGAGGCTTTGCAGGTCATGGCGATCTCCGACGAGGCGGGCGTTGCGATCGTCAAGTCCTCCGATAACCGCAGGTTCTTCATCTTCGGGCACCCGGAGTATGACTCGGACACTTTGGCGAAGGAGTACTTCCGCGACCAAGCGGCGGGGCTTGGCACGGCGGTTCCGCGCCACTATTTCCCCGGCGACGATCCCTCAAACCCGCCGACGGTTAATTGGAAGGCGAACGCGTCCCTGATCTACTCCAACTGGCTCAACTACTACGTCTACCAGAGTACCTCCTTCGACATCGAGAATATCCCCGCTCGCTCCAATGTTAACGACTAATAACCGAAAGGAACCAAACCATGAGCAAGAACTACAGATTCGAGACCCTGCAACTGCACGTAGGGCAGGAGAACGCAGACCCGGCGACCGACGCCAGAGCCGTCCCCATTTACCAGACGTCGTCCTACGTATTCCCAACCTCGAAGTCGGCCGCCGACCGATTCGCGCTCGCCGAAAGCGGCAACATCTACACGCGCCTCATGAACCCGACGACCGACGTGTTCGAGAAGCGCATCGCCGCGCTGGAGGGCGGAGCCGCCGCGCTCGCTCTCTCCTCCGGTGCCGCCGCCGTCGCCTACTCGATCCAGAACATCGCCAAGTCCGGCGACCACATCATCAGCGACAAGTTCATCTACGGCGGTACCTACAACCTGTTCCTGAACACGTTCGCGGAGTTCGGGATCGACGTCACTTTCATCGATATGTCAAGCGCGTCGGAGCTTGAGTCCGCCTACCGCCCGAACACGAAAGCGGTCTTCGCCGAGACGCTGGGCAATCCGAACTCCACCATTATCGACATCGACGCAGTCGCAAACTCCGCGCATAAGCACGGAGTGCCGTTCGTCATCGACAACACGTTCGCAACCCCGTACCTCTTGCGCCCGCTGGAGCACGGCGCGGACATCGTCGTGCACTCCGCCACCAAATTCATCGGCGGGCACGGTACGTCGATCGGCGGCGTGATCGTTGACGGCGCCAAGTTCGACTGGGCGCAGAACGACAAGTTCCCCGGATTGTCGAAGCCGAACCCCAGCTACCACGGAGTCGTCTTCACCGAGGCCGTCGGCGCGATCGCCTACATAATCAAGGCGCGTACGACTCTCTTGCGCGATACGGGCTCCTGCCTCTCGCCGTTTAACTCGTTCCTATTCCTTCAAGGGCTGGAGACGCTGTCGCTGCGGGTCGAGCGTCATGTCTCGAACACGCTGAAGGTCATAGACTACCTCTTGAAGCACCCCAAGGTCAAGCAGGTCAACCACCCAAGCGTTCCGGGACGCTCGGACGGTGAGCTTTACCGCAAGTACTTCCCGAACGGCGCGGGCTCGATCTTTACGTTCGAGCTTGACGGCACCTCTGAACAGGCGCGAAGCTTTACAGAGAAGCTGGAGCTATTCTCGTTACTTGCGAACGTCGCCGACGTGAAGTCGCTCGTCATTCACCCCGCCTCCACCACTCACTCCCAGATGAGCGCGGAGGAGCTGCTGGACTCCGGCATTACTCCAACCACGGTGCGCCTGTCCATCGGGACGGAGCACATCGACGACATCATCGCGGATCTGGAGCACGGCTTCAACGCCATCTAATCCCTGAGTCGGCAAGGCGCAGGGCAAGCCCGTCGCGAGCATCACCCGCGACGGGCGTTGCGTCCCCCTGACTCCGCTCTCCTAATCCTGCGCCCTGAGTCGGCGGGGTTCAGGGCTTACGCTGATCCCTGCGCCCTGAACCCTGTAGTTCAGATGCCGAGGATCAGGCGGCGCAAGCTGCCGTTCCCGTACTGGAGCACTCGGTTGACTCGGCTGACGATAACGCTGGAGATCTTCATCTCATCGATGATCTCATGGTACGTCTTACCTTCGACGAGCAAAGTCGCGGTCTTCCAGCGTTGCTCAAGCGCGGACAGCTCGGCGGGCGAGCAGATGTCCTGCAAGAACTCCTTGCATTGCTCCGGGGACTTAAGCTCAAGTATCGCGGTATAAATATCCATCAGTCTTTAATCATCGTCTCCAGTATGTTGACCGCGCCGTCGATGTCGGTTGCGGAGGTGTTGATGGCGATGTCGTATTGGCTGAGGTCGAAGCGCGGGATCCCGGTATAGAACTTGTGGTAGTAGGCTCTGCCCTTGTCGATTTTGGCGAGCTCCGCCTCCGCCTTCGAGGCGTCATAGTCGTAAAGCTCCACGATTCGCTTTATGCGGTCTTGCTTATCGCCGTAGACGAGAGCGCGAAGCAATCGCGGGTCGCCCTTCAGGATATAGCCCGCGCATCGCCCGACGATCACGCAGTCGCCCTGTCGCGAAAGCTCCCGGATTACCTCGCTTTGCGCGACGTATGCGCGGTCGTTCACCGGGATCGCGTACTGGAGGTTCATACCGGAGTTAACGTACGCGGACGTTGACATATTCGCAAGATTCGCGAAGAACGACGGCTTGTCGTCCTCTGACCGCTCGATGAACTCAGGGCTTAGCCCGCTTTTCTCCGCCGCCATTTGGATGATTGCGCGATCGAAATAGCGGAATCCGAGCCGATCGGCCAGCTCCTTACCGATGATTCGGCCTCCGCTGCCGAACTCTCGCGATAGCGCAATAACGGAATAACTCATAGGTAGCCTCCTTACAGCATTGCTGTCAAGTTTATGGTATACGTATTATACAACTATCGCGCTCGTCTGTCAAGATTTTTTTGTTATTTTTCCACTATACAAGCGGGAAGTTTTGTGCTATAATGTACTTTATACTAGTATATAGAGAAGGTCACATGAAGTACGAAATCATCAACGCGCATTGCCACGTGTACCCCGCGAAGATTGCGAGGAAAGCCGCCGCGAACATCGGGCTGTTCTATGGTTACGAGGTACCGGAGTTTCAGGGCGGCGACCCGGGCACCTTGGAGGCACTGCTGTACGAGGGTCGCGAAGCCGGGCTCTCCGGCTACTGCGTCAGCGGAGCCGCGACTTCTCCCGCTCAGGTTCAACCCACGAATGATTCGCTGTTACTGCTGTTGCACTCTCCGCTGCTCTCACCCGGTGAGTCGCTATTCTGCTTCGGCACCGTTCACCCGGAGTTCAACGGCGTAGAGTCGGAGCTTCAACGGATCCAAGCCGCAGGAGCGCTCGGCATCAAGCTTCACCCCGATTGCCAGCGATTCAACATCGACGACCGCAGCGCATATACTATTTACGAGTCCGCTCAGGCGCTCCGCCTGCCGATCCTCATGCACCTCGGCGATGAGAGCCACGATTTCTCGGATCCGCGCCGTCTCGTCAAAGTCTGCTCCGATTTCCCGAACCTGCGCTTCATCGCCGCGCATTTGGGCGGTTACCGCGACTGGCAGAACGGACTCCTACTGCGCGGGCTGGAGAACGTGTGGTTCGACACCTGCTCCTCACAGTCGATCCTTCCGCCGGAGACCGCAGTCAACCAGATTCGCGCATTCGGCGCGGAGCGTTGCTTCTTCGGCTCCGATTACCCGCTGTGGAGCGTCAAGCCGGAGCTGGAGGCGTTCCTTAAACTCGGGCTTTCCGATCGTGAGAACGAGCTTATACTCGCGCTCAACTTCAAACGGTTCATCAACGCATACTAAATCGGGCGGTATTGCCTCACTTCGATTCTACTTGAGGGCACGACATTGCAAAAACGACAAACTTTCCTGCAAGGCGCGGCGATTCTGGCGGTGACTGCCGCCATCGTTAAGGTACTGGGAGCTTTATACAAGATCCCGCTCGGCTGGTGGCTATCGAAAGAGGGGTTCGCCCATTTCGACGTCGCCTATCGGATCTATGCGCTGTTGCTGACGATCTCGGTCGCGGGTCTGCCGACGGCGATGAGCCGCATGATCTCCGGCGCGGACGCGGTCGGCAACCACGCCGGAGTGCGGAAGATCTTCACGTCCGCGCTGTGGGCGTTCCTCGTGCTCGGCGTGGTATCGACTCTCGTGATGTTCTTCGGCGCGGATTCGCTCGCGCTCATTATGGGCGACGCGGACGCGTCGCTCTCGATTGCCGCACTCGCCCCCGCTGTTATCTGCGTGTGCTTCATGGGCGCGTATCGCGGGTTCTCGCAAGGGCTCAGCGACATGCTGCCAACATCGGTGACGCAAGTGCTGGAGACGGCGATCAAGATGATCGTCGGGCTGGGAGTGGTGTGGTACCTTCGCGGACTCGGCTATGGCTCTCGAGAGTTATCCGCCGGAGCGATAATCGGCGTCAGCATCGGCTCCGCCGTTGCGTTGCTCTACATGATCGTCCGCGTGAGGATCCCGAAACGCTCCGCTCTAACGCCGAACTCCACGGACGACACAGGCTCCGTGATCTGGCAGCTCTTCAAAATCGGAGTACCGATGGCGCTCGGCGCGTCCGTGCTGAACATCATCGGGCTGATAGACTCGAGAGTAACGCTGACGCGCCTTACGCTCTACAACCCGGGGCGCGAGACCTCGATGTACGGCGCGTACGCGATGGCGCAGAACATCGCCAATATCCCAAGCAGCTTCATCATGCCGATAACGATGAGCCTAATCCCGGCGATCTCCGCTCGACTCGCTCAAGGCGATCGCAAAGCGGCGGGCGAGGTCACGGGCACCGCGATGAAGCTTACGCTGATGCTTGGGCTTCCGTGCGCGATCGGGCTGTCGGTTCTCTCGCACCCCGTCATCGGCGTCATCTATCCGGACAGCATGGTTGACGGAGCCGGAGCGCTGATGTTGCTGGGAATCTCGTCGTTTTTCGTATGCACTACGCTGATCGAGAACACGATCCTGCAAGCGCGAGGTCTGGAGCTCGTGCCCGTATTCTCAATGCTTGCGGGAGCGGTCGCGAAGATCGCAAGCACGCATTTCCTGACCCCGCACATCGGCGTGATGGGCGGCGCGACAGGCTCGATCGCTGGGTTCGGCGTGATCACCATCGTGAACTTCATCGTGCTTAAGGTGAAGACCGGGCAGCGGCTTCCGGGCAGCACCTTGCGAATCGTGATTGCGAACGCGGTGATGGGACTGGCGGCGTGGTTCTCGTACCTCGCGCTGGAGCGTGCGCTCATCACGGGCGACAATCCGGGTACGCCGGTCAAGATCGCCGCACTGGGCGGCGCGATCGTCGCCGCGATCCTCGTCTACGTCGTTCTGGTAATCGTTTTGAGAGTAATAACGCGTGCGGACGTTGCCCTAATGCCAAAAGGCGATAAAATAGCGCGAATCTTACGGCTAAAGTAGACTATGTATTACGGTGTAAGGTAAATATAGAGATGTGGACTACGAACGAGTGGCGCGACTACCGCTTGCTCGACTGCGGCAACGGTGAGCGGCTGGAGCGTTGGGGCAACTTTATCCTGATACGCCCGGATCCCGTCGCGCTATGGGAGCCGAGCGGGCTCGAGCTTATTAACGGCAGGTGCGACGCGCACTACACTCGGGCGAGCGACGGCGGCGGCCGCTGGGAGCTGCGCTCGATGTTCCCGGCGGCGTGGGTTGTCAAATATCGCGGGCTGAACCTGAATGTAAAGCTGATGAACTTTAAGCATACCGGCGTATTCCCGGAGCAAGCTCCAAACTGGGATTGGCTGCGCTCCGAGTGCGACAGCGAGACGAGCGTGCTGAATCTGTTCGCCTATACCGGCGCGGCGACGATGGCGTGTTTGAGCGCGGGTGCGTCCGTTTGCCACGTTGACGCGGCGAAGGGCATGGTCGATTGGGCGAAGTCGAACGCCGCGCTGTGCAACGTCGCGGATCGCCGCGTTCGCTGGATCGTCGACGATTGCCGCGAGTTCGTCAACCGCGAGAACCGCCGCGGCCGCGGCTATGACGCCATCATCATGGATCCGCCCTCCTACGGGCGCGGAGTGCGCGGCGAGGTCTGGAAGCTCGAGGACGACTTATTCAACTTCTGCAAGCGATGCGCCGATGTGC